>JADGQE010000391.1 GCA_017882055.1 Thermoflexales bacterium | reverse complement strand
ATCATCAAGGCGTGATCGCGGCTTCTGAGATAACGGTGCATTTGCCTTCAGGCGCACCGATCTTCGTTGATGAGACCGGCACACACAGCGGTGTTGCCAATGGAGATCCCGCCAATGTTACAGCATCCGCCGATCGGCAGATCGCGTCTTTTACTTCGAGCCGCGCGCTGTCTCCCGGCGAGGGTATTGAGATACGTCTGGACTTTCGGCAGGGCGTGGTTGCCGGTAGTGCGCCTGCCTGGCAAACGACCTACGATTTGCAGGAAAACTATAAGCCGTTGATCGATCTAATCAGCCTGGGCCTGTGCGTGTTGATCATCGTCGGCGGATCGCTGCTAGTGCTGCTACGTTGGTATACTGCCGGGCGCGATCCGCAGGCAGGCCTCGCCGCCGAATACGTGGCGGAGCCGCCGGGTGATCTGCCGCCGGGCGTCGTCGGGACGCTGGTCGACGAGCGCGCCGATATGCAGGATATCATCGCTACGTTGATCGATCTGGCGCGGCGGGGTGTCATCACGATGGAAGAAGAGCAGCAGCCGGGCTTCATGGGCATCGGCATGACGCGCGATTTCGTCTACCGGCGCGTGCCAACGGCCGATCTCTCAGGGTTGCGCGCCTACGAGAAACTGGTGCTCGATCGAGTGATTCCAAATCAAGAACGAAAACTATCGGCGCTCAAAAATACTTTCTACACCTATATCCCTGAACTACAACGTGCGTTGTACAAAGAGACTGTGAAAGAAGGCTTATTCCCGGTTAGCCCCGATACGGTTCGCACACGCTGGATGGTAGGTGGAATCGGATTGATCGTGCTGGCGATGGCGGGCGGTATCGTGGCGACTTTGCTCCTGGTCGAGGTCACTGTCTCGGTTGTCGTGCCATTTATCGGACTGGGCATCGTTGGTGTCATCGTGTCGGGCTCCGGATCGGCGATGCCGGTCAAGACGCGCAAAGGCGCCGAAGCGAAAGCAGCCTGGCTTGCCTTTAAGCGATACTTGAGTAACCTTGAAAAATACACCCGCGTTCAGGAAGCAACGGATCAATTCGATAAGTATCTGCCGTATGCCGTCGCCTTCGGGATCGATCGCACCTGGATCAATAAGTTTGCGCGCGTTGAAATGACGCCAGTGCCTATGTGGTATTTCCCGTACGGGTATCAGCGCGGCATGTACATGGGCGGAACCTCGAGTTCCATGGGCGGCGGACTTGGACACACCGGTGTGCCATCAGTGCAAGGTATGAGCGATGGCCTGGCAGGATCGTTGCAGAGCATGAGCACTGGCCTCACGTCGATGCTCAACAGCGCGGCCAGCACTTTCTCCAGCCGCCCAAGCAGCAGCGGCGGTGGCGGCGGTTGGAGTGGCGGAGGTTTCTCCGGGGGCGGCGGAGGTGGCGGAGGCAGTCGAGGATTTGGATAGGGGCAACGGATCGCTTCGCGCAACGAATAAACGGATACACGCAGCACGGATCATGCAATACGTAGCACGGAGGCAGCCATGCAAAGTTCCGGTAAATTGATTGGTATTATCCTGATCGGTGGTGGATTGTTGTGCGGCGCAATTGGCGGACTGTGGGCCGTGGCGCAAAAAGCCGGCGAGAAGCTGGATAGTGGCGGAATGATCTTCGCGATCGGCGGACTTGCGATCATTGCGCTGCCGTTGATCGGCGCGGGCCTCTTCTTGTTTGTGCGCGGCGGACGCGAAGAAGTCGAGCTGAAGGATGTCGCCAGGCAGCGCAAGATTCTCAACATGGTTTCAACGCAGGGGCAAGTGCGCATCGCCGATGTCGCGCTGGAACTCGGCGCGACCAAAGATCAGATCAAGCAGTGGCTCTACGATCTGGTCGGTAAAGGCCTGTTCAGCGGTTACATCAACTGGGATGATGGCGTGCTGTATTCCAAGCAGGCCAGTCAATTGAAAAGCGGCAATTGTCCTCACTGCGGTGCTAAACTTGAACTCGCTGGAAAGGGTGTGGTAAAATGTTCAGCATGCGGCAGTGAAGTGTTCTTGAGCTAATTCAGCATGCTTAAGGCGTAATGCCTATTGGGAAAGCACGGTCGCCTATGAAGCGCTTCCAACTGTACCTTATGAATCATGCGTTGTGCATTCAAAATGATTGAGGAGACAAACATGGCAGACCTGACGGGTCAAATTAAAGATCAACGCGGTGGCTTCGTTAAGTTGTTGTCAAAGATTCCAGGTTTCAAAGGCTACATGGAGAAGGAGACGCGCCGCGATGCCGACAAATTGATTCGCGACGTGCTGGCCGGCCGCTTCACCGAGCAGCTCAGTCGGATGGCCGATATTCAAAACGAATTGATCCCCAGCGGCGGCTTTGAATATGTAGACGATGTCGAGGGGGCGGCGGTCAAACTACGCACCTTCATCGATCGGGTCAAGACTGCGCCACGCGGCTATGCCGGGCTGTTTGATGCGGTGCAGGTCAAAGAGGACCAGCTCGAACAGATCTACAACTTCGATAATCAGTTGCTCAGTGAAGTCGATAACCTTGCGGCTGCAATTGATAGATGCCGGATCGCGATGGGCACCCTGCCCGCGCCCGCTCCGGCTGAAGGCGCGGCTCCGGCGGCGGCCGGCCCCGATGCGCTGAAGCAGTCAATCGCAGCGCTGCGCCAAACCTGCGCCGGGTTGAACGACTTGTATGACAAGCGCCAACATCTGCTGCTGGGATCGATCTAAATCGAAAATCAATTAATGAGAAATCAGAAATAGGATTGAGGAGACCACCATGCCACGTATAATCGATGTAGTCGAGTTTATTGATGAATCCGGCAAAGAGATCGTCCATCGCATTCCCGAAAATGGATCGGGCGACTTCCGAATGGGATCGCAGGTAGTCGTCCGCGAGCAGCAGACCGCGGTCTTCTTCCGGGATGGCAAGGCGATGGACGTTTTTGAGGCGGGTCGCCACACCATTTCGACGGCGAACGTGCCGATCTTGAGCGGCTTAATCGGGCTGGCGACCGGCGGCAGGACGCCGTTCACGGCCGAAGTGTACTTTGTCAGCATGCGACAGTTCCTCGATCTGGGCTGGGGCACGCCCGAGCCTGTGACGCTGCGCGATGCGGATTTCGGCATGGTGCGGCTGCGCGCCAATGGCGTGTACTCGATGGAGATCAAAGATCCCTCTTTGTTTGTCAACAAGATCGTCGGTACACAGGGTATCTACGAATCGGCCCAGATCGAAAACATGCTGCGCGGTATCATCATCAGCAAGTTCACCGATCTGCTGGGCGAGATCAAGATTCCGTTCCTCGATCTGCCGGCCAAGTATGACGAGATCGGCGCGGGCACGAAAGCGAAAGTGCAAGACAGTTTCGCCGAAATGGGCATTACACTGCGCGCACTCTACGTCCGCTCAGTGACGCCGACCGACGAAACGGCCAAGGCGATCGATGAGCGCTCCAGCATGGGCGCGATCGGTGATATGAATAAGTACATGCAGTTCCAGGCGGCGCGTGGCATTCGAGATGCAGCCCAGAATCCCAGCGGCGGCAACATTGCTGGCGCGGGTGTCGGTCTTGGCGCGGGCCTGGGCATGGGCCAGATGATGGCAGGTGCGTTCACGCAGTCGCAGCAGGCGGCTCAATCCGCGTCACAACCAGCGGCACCGACAGGCGGCGGCCCGGCTCCCGATGTGATGACGCCACAGGAAGCTGCGTCTTACCTCAAGGTGAGCGAGGCCGACATCATGTCGATGATTCAGGGCGGCCAGATCAAAGCCAAGCAACTGGGCACGAACTATCGTATTACCAGGAAGACGCTTGACGACTTTTTGAATAGCTAGACTT
>JADGQE010000390.1 GCA_017882055.1 Thermoflexales bacterium | reverse complement strand
ACCTTGCCTACCACTGTCAATCGCACCTCGCACGCCGCCGCCCCACGCGCCTAACGCCCCGCCGATGCCGCCTCTCGCCGCATCGACCGCGCCGGTTGCGCCGCCCCATAACGATCCGGCTGCACCACTTGCACCGCTGGTCAGGCCGCCCAATATGTCGCCCGACATGGCCTGATCAAAGCCACTGGATATGGCTGAACCTGCACCACCGAGGCCGCCCATTATTGATGAGCCGACATTTTCCGCACCGCCCATCAATGAGCTAACAGCACCGCTGGCACCCCCCCACAATGCGTTACCCGCGCCTGAAGCAGCATCGATGCCGCTATTCAGTGCGCCGCGTACGCCGCCGCCCCACGCGCCTAACGCGCCGCCCACTCCGCCACTGGCCGTATCCCAGGCTTGACCCAGTCCACCGAGATCGATCGAGGGCAAGTTGTCGGCGTGCATATAATTCAGCATCTCTTCTTCTTCGGGCTGACGTTGAATCGAGACAGCCGCTGGCGCTGCCTCTGATGTGGAATGAGCTGCATTCATCAAATGTTGAACTTGCTGATTGCCGACGGTTTGCTGCAAATGCGTCATCATCTGCGCGCGTGTGCCGCCGTCAACTTTCGACAGGATCGATCGTTGGCTATCCGCATCCGAACCGGCCGCTTGTAAAATAGATTCACTCATCGGCTCGCTCAGTTCATATGCTTCCGATTGAACATCATCGGTTTGTTGGCGTAACGTTGATTCGCGTTCTTCACTCGCATGGGCACGTGCTACTTTGTCAGTCATCGATCCTCCTCAATCAGAAGCTGCCCTGAATACCCGCCATGATCTTGAACGGATCATCCGGCGTAGAACTCACCGTAAGACCTGCGCCGAATGGCATCGTCGGTGAAGTGCCCAGTGAACCCAGCGTCGAAGCGGCATTCAGCGCCGGACCGAACTGTCCGTTCATCAGGCCACTGTAACCGGCGTTCACATCGTGCGTGACATCGCCCGGAAACGGCAGCAAGGGTGAGCCATAGTACGCGCTCGCGTTCCAACTGCCGTCGGTCGGTGAAGCGCCGCCGCTGAGATGATATTGTCCCAATCCCAGATCGACGCCGCCTGGAGACAACGAGCCTGTGAAGTTGCCGGAGTTGTAGCCCAGCTGCGGCGGAAACGGAGTAAGGTTCCAGGGGCTGGGAGGATCGTCGCGCTGAACAGCCGTAGCGGCTTGGCCTGTCGCGGCACCCGGCGAGGCAGCCACCGTGGCCGCTTGCCCCATCAAAACTTGATCCGCCGCATGATCGGCCGCTTGCTCGAAACTGTCGGCTGGATCGCTGATCGAGACACCGTCTGATCGCGGTGTGCCATCGACCGGGCCGCTCGCTTGCTGAAGCGTATGCGCTGCTTCATGCGCGATCAATCGCAAACCGCCTAACGTGTTGGGCTGATAAGCGCCTTCACGGAAGAAGATATGTGATCCGGTTGTAAATGCGGCGGCGCTCACTTCGCGGCTCAACTCATCCGCTTCGCGATCGGTATGCACCCGCACGCCCGAAAAATCTGCGCCCAGACCTGCTTCCAAACGATGGCGCGCGGCGGCATCCATCGCGCTGCCATTCGATGCAGCCGCTTCGATCCGTTGAGCGAGATCGCCAGTCGGATTGGAGGTAGAACGCGCGTGATCGATCAGGCGCTGCACCGCTTTGTTACCAATCGTTTGCTGAAGATGCGTCATCATCTGTGCTCGCGCTTCACCTTTTACTTTCGACAGCATGACCGCCGAATCGTCGGCGCCGTGTGCTGCATTTAAGATAGGTGAATAGGCCGTTTCGAATAAAGTCTCCCCGAATTCACTTCGATTTTCGACCGGCTCCTGACGAACACTCGCTTCGTGATCCTGATCGGATCTAACCCCCAGTGATTTGACTGCCATGTTTTCCTCCCAATAAACTACAGTGGCGTGGCCTGATCCCAGATGTCGCCCGACAACGGGGCGGTTTCGCCGCCCGTCGCCCGATCGACGGCCGAAGCCGCATCCCACAAGCCGGTGACCGCGCCCTGCCCTGTCCCATAGATCGGGATGGCGCTCATCGCTGATAACTCCATATCATGACCGAATCGCCCGGCGGCTTTCATATCGGCGTCGGCACTATCAAGGTCACCGGTGGCCGTGTGGTAGGCCCCAAAACCTGAAGCCGTCAACGACTTGAGGCCGTCGAGACCAGCACCGACCAACCCTTCAGCCGTACCGACGCCCGGAATCACACCGCCGAGATTCCAGGCCGCACTGATGCCCGCATCGGCCACGCCCCCCCACTTCTGGCCTAGCACTTGTTTGGTGCCCCAGAAGTCATTCTCCAAATCATTGCCATTCCAAAACGCCCGCTGCACACGCGGCGCTTCGCTCGATGCGGCTGAAGCGGGCGCCATCGCCGTCGATTGACCGGATAACACCGCATCGGCCGCGTGCTCGGCCGCCTGCTCGAAGTTATCTGCCGGATCGCTGATCGAAACGCCACCCGAGGTCGGCGTGCCATCGACCGGGCCGCTCGCTTGCTGAAGCGTATGAACTGCTTCATGCGCGATCAATCGCTGACCACCTAACGTGTTGGGCTGATAAGCGCCTTCACGGAAGAAAATGTGCGAGCCGGTTGTAAACGCAATCGCGCTCACTTCGCGGCTCAACCGATCGGCTTCTTGATCCGTGTGTACTCGCACGTTCGATACATCCGCACCGAGGCTCGCCGCCAGATGATGACGCACTGTGGCATCCAACTGGCCGCCGCTCGAAGACGCACTTTGAATGCGCTGTGATAGATTATCTTCGGATTGATCCGCTGAATGCACGCGATCCATCACCCGTTGAATGTAACGGTTGCCAAAACTTTGCTGAAATTGCGTCATCAAACGCTCGCGAGTTTCACCCTGCAGACGCCGTAAGGTTGCTGCCTGACCATCAGGATCAGGCGGCGTGGCTTTCAGGATGGTCTCACTCGCCAGATCGAATGACGGCGCGTCGAAGGCCTGAGGCTTCTCAACCGGTGCGCGATCAGGGCTTGAATCATGCTCGGCAGTCGATTGAACGTGCTCGGATTTGACAGCCATGTTACCCCCTGGCCTGATAAGGCCGGCGATTACTGCGTCTTTACCAGATCGTAATATTGCTCGAAATCGGTCGCGGTGATCAACCGACCGACCTTCTGAAATTCGCGGCGAGTGGCTTGAACCAAATGCGTCATCGTCACGGCCTGACCGTCCGTGGCAGCCAGAAACGCCGCCGACAACGCGATGTTACGGATGTTCGCTCCCGCGATCTTGAAACGGCGCGCCATGAAATCCAGATCAATATCTTGCGCCAATGGCAGTTCGGACGGCAGCGTCGTTTGCCAGATGCGGCGGCGATCGGCTTCATCCGGCATTGGAAAGTCCACCACAAAATGCATCCGGCGCATAAAGGCTTCGTCGAGATTCATCTTGAGGTTGGTCGCCAGAACGACCACGCCTTCATACTCTTCCATCTTCTGCAGCAGATACGCCGTTTCGATGTTGGCATAGCGATCGTGCGCGTCTTTCACTTCCGATCGTTTGCCGAACAAAGCATCGGCTTCATCAAAGAACAGAATCGCATTAGACGTCTGCGCTTCTTGAAAGATACTCTGCAAATTCTTCTCGGTCTCGCCGATGTATTTGCTGACCACGCCGGATAGATCGATCTTATACAGATCGAGGCCCAGCGCGCCCGCCAGCACATCGGCCGCCATGGTCTTGCCCGTGCCCGACTCGCCCGCGAACAAGGCCATCAGGCCCTTGCCCAGCGCCAGTTTGCGCCC
>JADGQE010000389.1 GCA_017882055.1 Thermoflexales bacterium | reverse complement strand
CGCTCCGGGCTGACGATGCACACGTGATTGGGCGCAAACGATTGGCACAGCGTACACGAATAGAACTCCTCCACTTTGTTGTCGGTGAGATCGGCCAGGCGTTTGTTGCGGAAGTCGTAGGCTTCGCGCGCCTTCGCCAGCCACGCGGCGTGCTTGTCGGGATCGGTGTAAATCGTCACCTGCACCTTATCGACGATCGCGCCGAAGTCGGCATGGAAGCGCGCGTGCAGAATCTTGCCGAAGTGCTCCAGATTAAAGCCCTTATCGGCGGCGTTGTTGGAAATGCGAATCCACGCGATGTCGCGCTGGCCGATGTGCTGAATGCCCGACGCGCCGTTGACGAAATAGTGAATCTGCCGCTCCAGCACCGGCTCAAAGTCTTGCTGCATCTTGCGACCGGCCACCTCGACGACCATGGCCATATCCATGTGGCCCTGCGCCGGAATCGTGCTGAAGTCCGGCCCGACCACTTCGATCTTGCCGTCGGTCACCGCGTCGAGATCGCGCATCGTCAGATACTCGAAACAGCGCGAGTGCTTGCCGCCGAACTCGATGCGCATATCGTTCTTGCGCACGACTTCGCCCTCAAACGCCGAGCCATATGGCACGGGCACGGGCACGTTAGACACTTTCACTTTGACGCCACGCACTTCGATGCACTTCTGCACCAGTTGTTCGGCGCGGTCCAGATCGTCCTTGCCGCCGATTTCGTTGAACGGCATCGACACGACGTGCTCGTAGGTCGTGACGCCCGTCGGCAGAATTTCGGGGATGACGGTATCGGCGATGACGGGGAAACCAAAGTTGATGGCGCCCGCCGCCGCTGCATATTTCAGATCATCCACTTCACCCAGCGCGAGCACGAACGCGAAGACACGATCCTTGTTGTAATTGAGAATCTCGCGTGCCATGCCGCCCTTCATGCCGCCAAACGTCAACGCCGATCGGGTGGCGAAGCCCAGCGCGTAGATCGCGCTCAGCGTGTCGGTCCCAAAGGGCACAGTGTACGTGTCGTAACCGAGTTCGACGCCTTCTTCCATCAGTTGATGGATGATGCTGCGGCCATTCACGTTGCCCGATAGGAACGTGAGGATGTTGCGGCGCTGCAACTCTCGAACGATCTTCACGGCGACTGCGTTGCTCTTGGCGCAGCCGACGATCGCCGCGAAGCCCGGCATGCGCCCATCGACGAGTTGAATGCCCCACGTGCGGAGTTGAATGTCGTCGATCGGGCCATTCAAATGTCCGCCGCTCTTGCCATCACCTTTAACTGCGTCAGGACTTGTAAAGGACGCGCCACTGGTGTAACCCACCATCGGTTCGGGCTGCAAGCCATACACAAAGCGGATCGCTTCGAGCGTTTCGGCAGCGAGCAAAGTCGCCATGCCGCTGTCGAGCGTCTCGCCCAGATACGGCGTCCAATGTTTGCTGGACGGCAGTGGATGTAATAACGATCGAGCGTGCCGTAAGATGGGCGTGAGTTGGCCGAGCGTCTCGACCGCGGTGCCCGTCATGCCGAAAATCGTCGGCAGATAATAAGCAGTGTTGGGGAAAGCGACTTTGCAGTCCGGCCCTTTTTCAACCAGCGCCTTTTGCAGCATCGCTTCGGTTTCATTCACTAAGGCACTTGCGCCGCGCATGGCGCGGGTGGCGATATATTTAGACATGGATAATCTCCGTTTATTAGGACGCTGATTTCGCAGATAAACGCGGATTAGAAAACTATTGCGGTGTCATTCCGAACGAAGTGAGGAATCTCTAGTGTTGCCAGCCGCATTGCCTGCCGTGCGAGAGATTCCTCGGCGCTGTTGCGCCTCGGAATGACACATGAAAGGATCAATCAGCGTGATCTGCGTTTATCAGCGTCCTCTCATTCTTAGTTCAGCGATCCGTAAACCGCGGCCAGCTTCTCATCGAGCGGCAGCGCTTCCAATTCATTCATGCGCTTGTCGCCGCTGCGCCCAAACTTATCCGCCTTCCATTCCGGCAGACCCAGCGCCGCCCGCTTCTTGTCGATGTGCTCCAGCGTCTTGCGGATCATCTCGTCGGGGTCCTCGATAAATTCCATCTTGCCGCCGTACAGCTTCTCCCAACCTTCGCCGATATAGCTCAGCACATCCGTGCTGCCAGACACTTTATCGGGCATGCCTTCCAGCGGTGACGCGCCACCGAAGATGACGTACGCGCCGCTCGCCACACAATATGTACCAATGGCTAATGCCTTCTCGCTCATCCACTCCGGCGCAAGACCGACCGCCGGAATCTGATCGATGTCGTCACCGAGGCCGCCTTCTTCCACCATCTGCGTTAGCACGGTTAGAATGCGAGTGTTATCGACGCACGAACCCATGTGGAGCACGGGCGGAATACCCACCGTCTCGCACACTTCGCGCAGGCCCGCGCCGCATTGATCGAGACCCGCTTCGCCGAGCAACAAGCCCAACTTCGCGCTCGCAATGGCCCCGCAGCCGGTTTCGACGACGAGCACGTCCTGCTTCAACAGTTCGCGTGTGACGTGCGTGTGCAGGTAATCTTGCTGGCTGCGCGGATTGTTGCAGCCCACAATCGCCGCCACGCCACGAATGCGGCCGCTCATGATGGCGTCATTCAACGGGCGGAACGACGAGCGATAGGAACCGCCCAGCATATAGTTGATATACTCATGCGAGAAGCCGGGCACCAAATCTTCGACGACCTGCGGAATCTCGACCTTGCCGCGATGCTGGAAATTGTCGATCGCCACTTGGAGGATGTGCTTCGCAACCGTCATCGCGTGATGCTCGTCAAACTCGATGTGCGTCGCGCCCTTGAGCTTAACCTTCGGCGAAGTCGTAATGACCTTGGTGTGGAAGTTCGCCGCGAGGCCGACGAGCGCCTGCATGATACACTGCACGTCGACGACCATCGCTTCGACCGCGCCGGTGAGGATGGCGAGTTCTTGATGCAAAAAGTTACCGGCCGCGGGCACGCCCTGCCGCATCAGGATTTCATTCGCCGTGCAGCAGATACCGGCCAGATTCACACCGTTCGCGCCCGCCGCTTTGGCATATTCAATAATCTCCGGCGTTTGCGACGCCGCAACGATCATCTCACTCAAGATCGGTTCGTGGCCGTGGATGACCACGTTGACCATATCCTTCCGTAATACGCCGAGATTAGCCTGCCCCACGACCGGAGCCGGGGTGCCGAAAACGATGTCGGCCACGTCGGTGGCGATCATCGATCCGCCCCAGCCGTCGGCCAAGGCCGTCCGAACCGCGTGTTGCAGCAAATGCACCGGGTCTTGATCGTCGCCGATGTGTGTGCGGTGCAGTGCTTCCACCGTTTCGCGATCGATGCCGCGCGGCACCACGCCGCGCTCGTGCCACAACTTCTGCCGCCTGGCGGGCGCGCGCTTGATGGGGATGAGCTCACCGCGCTGCTGACCAAATTGCGCGATATAGAGATCGGCCAGATCGTTGGCAATTTCGTTCGGGCTGCGTTTCTCGATCGGGATACCCGACTTCGCGGCCGCGATGCGCAGCTTCGCCACGTCGCGGAGCGTGTAGCCTTCCGCTTCACCATTCGCCACTGACTTCAATAGAAAGGCCATGTCGCGGCCATGATCGGAGTGCGCGGCAGAACCGGCCGCCACCATGCGCACGAAGTTGCGGGCCTGAATCGTATCGATCGTTGCGCCGCACACACCCGTCGAGCCATCCTTGGTCAATCGGCACGGGCCCATGCCGCACATCTTGCAGCACATACCCTGCGCGCCGATGTTGCAGGCCGGCATCGCTTCCGCGCGCGAGAACGCCGTGCCAATGCCTAATGAATCC
>JADGQE010000388.1 GCA_017882055.1 Thermoflexales bacterium | reverse complement strand
AGAATTTAATCGAAAGACCTGGATTGAAGAATGAGATGCTCAGCCATTTGCTAGAAGGTAACCGCGATGTTTAACGAAGCCAACACCGTCGAAGACTTCATCCGCGATCTGCTGAGTGGACAATCAGCACGGACGATGCGTGAGTCACGCGCGTCGTATGGCCGCGAACAAATGGCGCAGGCCTCGACGGACGTTGGCTGGCAGTACATCCCCAGCGAACAACTTCCGCGCGCCGAGAGCGACGTGCTAGTGGAAGCGCATGTGCGCGAGGCGCTGATCGCGCTCAATCCCGAAATCGCGGATAAGCCCGATCGCGCCGACGAAGTGCTGTATCGCCTGCGTGCCATTTTGCTGTCGGTGTCCAGCGACGGCCTCGTGCGCGCCAACGAAGAATTCACCGCGTGGCTGCGCGGCGAGCGCACCATGCCGTTCGGCCTGAACAATCAGCACACAACCGTGCGGCTGATCGACTTCGACACGATCGGGCGCAATCACTTTATCGTCACCACACAATATACCTATCGGGCCGGCCAAGCACGTCGGCCCGATCTCGTCCTGCTCGTCAATGGCCTACCGCTCGTCATCGGCGAATGCAAAACGCCCGTGCGCCCGGCCGTCACGTGGGTCGATGGCGCGGCGCAGATTCAAGACGATTACGAGGTCAACATCCCCGCGCTGTTCGTGCCCAACGTCTTCTCCTTCGCCACCGAAGGCAAGACCTATCGCTTCGGCGCGATTCGCATGCCGCTCGAAATCTGGGCGCCGTGGCGCGAAGAGAACCTTGCGAAGGTTGAAGCGAAGGATAGTCAATCGACCCTAAACCCTTCGCAAGGTTTTTCCGAGATTGAGTTGGCCGTCCGATCGATGCTGCGGCCCGACATCGTGCTCGACATCCTGCAAAACTTCACGCTCTTCGCCACCGACAAGAAACATCGCCGCATCAAGCTCGTCTGCCGCTACCAGCAATATCAGGCCGCCAATCAAATCGTCGAGCGCGTGATCACCGGTCGGGTGAAGAAGGGCCTCATCTGGCATTTTCAGGGATCGGGCAAATCGCTGCTGATGGTCTTCGCCGCGCAGAAGTTGCGCCTGCACGATCGGTTGCAAAACCCGACCGTGTTGATCGTCGTCGATCGGATCGATCTCGACACGCAGATCACGGCCACCTTCAACGCCGCCGATGTGCCCAACCTCATCACCGCCGAGAGTCGCGATCAATTGCAGACGCTGCTGGCGCAGGATGTGCGCAAAGTCATCATCACCACGATTCATAAATTCGCGGAAGCCAACGGTGTGCTCAACACCCGATCGAACATCATCGTCCTCGTGGACGAAGCCCATCGCACGCAGGAAGGCAATCTGGGCCAGCAGATGCGCGAGGCGCTGCCCAATGCGTTTTTGTTCGGCCTGACCGGCACGCCCATCAACAAGCGCGATCGCAATACCTACTGGGCCTTCGGCGCCGATGAAGACGAGCACGGCTATATGAGCCGCTACTCGTTCGAAGAATCGATCCGCGACAAAGCCACGCTGCCGCTGCACTTTGAAGCCCGACTGGTTGAACTGCGCGTTGACAAAGCCGCCATCGACGACGCGTTTGCGGCCATCACCGGCCACCTCACCGAAGAGGATCAGGCCAACCTCGCGAAGCAGGCCGCCAAATTAGCGGTGCTGGTCAAGAACCCGGAGCGCGTGCGCACCATCACCGCCGACATCGTACAGCACTATCAGGACAAGATCGAGCCGAACGGCTTCAAGGCGCAGATCGTCACGTTTGATCGTGAATCGTGCGTCACGTATAAGCAGGCGCTCGATCAAGTGTTGCCGCCCGAAGCCAGCGAGATCGTGATGTCGCTGGCGCAGGGCGATCCGGCCGAGTGGCGCGCCAAGTATGAGCGCAGCAAAGACGACGAAGAGAAGTTGCTCGATCGCTTCCGCGACCCGCTCGATCCGCTCAAGTTCCTCATCGTCACCGCGCGCCTGCTCACGGGTTTCGACGCGCCGATCTTGCAGGCGATGTATCTCGACAAACCGATGAAGGAACACAATCTGCTGCAAGCAATCTGCCGCACCAACCGACCGTATCCCGGCAAGACCCACGGCCTGATCGTGGATTACATCGGCATCTTCGACGATGTGGCGCGCTCGCTGAACTTCGACGAGAAATCGGTGCAGCAAGTCATCACCAACCTCGATCGCTTGAAGGCCGATCTGCCCGGAGCAATGGCGCAATGCCTGTCGTACTTCCCCGGCCTCGATCGATCCATCGGCGGCTACGAGGGTCTGATCGCCGCGCAGGCGTGCTTGCCCAACAACGATCGGCGCGATGCCTTTGCCGCCGATTATTCGGTGCTGGCCCAACTATGGGAAGCACTCTCGCCCGATCCGATTTTGCGCGGCTACAAAGACGATTATCGCTGGCTGTCGCAGGTATATGAATCGGTCAGGCCGCCCAGCGGCCACGGCAAATTGTTGTGGCACGCTCTCGGCGCGAAGACGCTCGACCTCATTCACGAGAACATCCACGTCGAAGCCGTGCGCGACGATCTCGATACGCTCGTCATCGACGCCGACTTCCTGCAAGAGATGGTCAACGATCAGAAGAAAGCGAAAGAACTGGAGATCAAAGTCATCGCGCGGCTGCGGAAGCACGGCAACGATCCGGTCTTCGTGGCGTTGGGGCAGCGATTAGAGAAGATCAAAGAACGGCTGGAGCAGGGCCTTATCACCAGCCTCGAATACCTCAAGCAACTGCTCGCCATTGCGCAAGAAACCGTGCAAGCCGAAAAGCGCGTCGAGCCGGAAGATCAATGGCGGCAGGCCAAGTCCGCCCTGACCGAACTCTTTCAGGAGACGCGCACCGAGACCACGCCCGCCATCGTCGAACAGATCGTCAGCGAGATCGACGGCATCGTGCGCATCGTCCGTTTCGATGGCTGGCAGCAGACCGTCGCCGGCGAGCGGGAAGTGCAGAAGGCACTGCGAAAGACGCTGCTGAAGTATCAACTGCACCGGGATCAGGAGTTGTTCGATAAGGCGTATGGGTATATCAAGCAGTATTACTAAACGAGAACACAGGCAGTGTATGGTTCGGATTTTCCGGGGGAGACGTTCCGCGTGTTGCAAGGAGAGGGAGCGGTGGCGTCAACGCGAATTCGGAGCAGATTAATATTGGCGACCAGTCGAGCCTGAGCCGATTCAAGTAAGATGAGGGACAACCACGAATGAAGACTGACGATTCTGCCTGGACAAGGAAAGGCACTACCCTGAGCCACAAAACTGCCCAAAAAGAATTCGGGCTGACCTATCAGGAAATTGTCGAAGGCCTCCGTGCTGGCAAATTGCAATATCGCGAAAACAACGTCTATGGCAATCCGTTTCTAAGATTGCTGCGGCACGAAGTGGAAGCGCTGGTGGCCGAGAAGCATGGGCACGCTTATTTGAAAAAGAAACAACTGACGACAGAGTTGGCCGAGACCAACAAAACTTTGAGACAATTGAAGTCCAAGACGCTTGCTCTGGAAAAGAGAAAAGCGGAACTTCTAAAACGCTTAGGCGATCAGGAAGCATAAACCATACACGCGAGGACATGAAATGTTTCCAATCGATCCCAGGAAAATTAAAGCGCGGATTACCCGCTATGAGCGTGAATTGCGCCAAGAATATCAAATCCACGGTTCATCGACGATGGCGCTGGCAAACGGTATCTGCTGGGCCCGCTCTATCTGCTGCTCGGCGATCTGGCCGGGGCAGTCAAGTCGTTTGCCTGGTTTGAGCGAATGTTTCCGGATGATAGCGGCGAACCGGCCCATACGTTAT
>JADGQE010000387.1 GCA_017882055.1 Thermoflexales bacterium | reverse complement strand
GCCGAGCGCGATGTGAAGGGCCTCTACAAGAAAGCCCTGGCGGGCGAGATCAAGAATTTTACGGGCGTCAACGATCCCTATGAAGCGCCCTTGCATCCCGAAGTCGTCTGCCACTCCGATGGCAGCGAGACGCCGGAAGAAAGCGCAGCTAAAATACTGCGCAAGCTGGAAGAACTTGGCTACATCCCCGTCATGCAAACGGCCTGAGCACGACCTTTCAAGGTAAGGGTCAGCACAGCCGGTCATTTCAGTTTAGCAGCAAAAGCCCCTCGATAGGAGGGGCTTTTGTTGTGTGCACGCAAAAGGTGTCAGGCAAATCGGGTTCTGCCGCAGCGGGAGCACTGCACCGCACACCGCACTGCACGCAGTGGGTGCAAGTGTGTGTTGCACTGCGGGCGGCAGGCATAAGCACGCTCCGCGCAACTGCTGATAAACTTTGCGTGCACACCATCCTGGCCGGACTACTGGTCAGCTCGGCCCTGCCACTCCTGCATTAGTCGCCACGCACCGCCGGCTTATGTCCCGATCGGTTTGATCCTTGGCCAGGCATGCAGTATGAAACTTACCGCCGCCAACATTTCAATCACGCGGCCCAACAGCGGAATGATCGGCGGCGCACCCAGCCACTGACCGAGGCCTGCACTCAATACGCCCACGTTCAACAAGATATACGCCAGCCAGCCCAGCATCAGATTACCATGCGATGGGCCGCGGCTAAAACGCGGCAGAATCCAGAAGGCGATGCCCATCGCCAACTGCATCGTCCAACCGACCAGCGCCACTTCGATATGCAGTGGCAGTAAACGCAACAACGCCGGATCGATCGGTACGCCTTTCTGAAAGAGCATCAGCGCGCCCAGTAGAAAGCCTGCGCCCAAATACAACAGCGCCGTGCGCGCGCACCACCCGCTTAAGCGCAGCACATCAACGCTCCTTCACGCGCGGCCAGGCAGTGCCGATGAAGGCCCAGCCGCCCAGTAATTGCAGCACGGCTGACACGGCCAGCAGCCAGCCGGCGCCCGCCTCGGGCTGCAAGGTGACCCAAGGCTCGCCGATTGCGCGCAGCAGCAAGCCGACATTGATCAACCCATAAGCTGCCCACGCCAATCGCTCGTTGCCGCGCGGCTGCTCTTTCGAATACCTGGGCAGCATCCAGAACAACATGCCGAAGATCAACTGCGTGACCCAACCCACCATGAGCAAATGAAAATAGACCGGCGTCAACGCCGCGATCCCGGCCGGCCAATCAAAGGCCGAGCGGGCCAGCAGCAGGCCGCCGACGATCAACGCGGCGACGAAATAGATCATTGCGGTTTTGATGAACCAACGTGTGAGACGTGGCATAGCACTCGACTAAAAGGATCGCAGTCAGAAACCAGGTTTCTTGAAGAAACCTGGTTTCTGGGTTGCCATAACCGGTCGGCGGTGCGCCGATCGCAGCATCAGGCCCATGAAGATCAACACGGCCAGCACGTTGAACAGGCCCGCCCACTGGCGCACCGGCTGCGAGGCGATTAGATCAGCGGCGACACGCACCAGCAACGATATTTGTAACAATACCAGGTGGAAGTAGAAGACAGGCCGGTAGGTGAGATCGATCGGCAGCACAGACGGAATAATGATCAGCGCGTGACCGAAGATCATCGAGAACACGAAGCCCAGCAAGATCGAATGCAGCAGCGCATCGTAAATGAAACCGGCTGTCGACGTGCCGCCGAATGCGATCCATAAACTACCGCCGATTACCAGCCAGACGTAACCGGGCAGCAAGCACGCCGCGATGTAGCGCGTCAGGCCGGTCTTGCGGATCGTATGACGGGCCACATCGTAACGCAACAGCCACGCGCCCAGCAGCGCCAGGCCAACTCCGCTCACGCGCAAGCCGAGATCGAAATCGATCAGTGAGAGCGTCAAGCCTATCAGTAATACCGCGACGACGCTTTTGAACAGGGTGCGGCTGAGCGGCTTCAGCATCAAGACGCGCGAGAGTTCCAGGCGTTCGCCCGCAATCGTGAGGATGAGGAAGATGATCCACCACGGCGCGGCGTGATAAATCGGCTGGCCGAACAACCACAGGCCGTTGCCGATCAGCCATGCCAGCGCACCCAGGCCCATCGCCAGAATATCGATCGTCGATCGCTTGCGGTAGATGTACACAAATACGATCGCCAGGCCAAGCGCACCCAGCACCAGCAAAGTCTTACCCATTTCAAACGGCAGGCCACTGACCAACAGCAACGTGCCGAGGATGGTCAACAGCGGCACGACATACGCCGCGCGTTTTTGAAGCGCCACGGCGCGTTCGAGGCTGACCAGCGCACCGAACACACCGGAGATCATCAACGCGCCGTGCAGGCCCACAATCGGCACGGGCAGCTGCGGCAGCCGCCAGCCGATGCGGGCCAACGCCGCCCACAATGCAGCGAGCAGCGTTAGAATCACAGCAGCAACAATCGAAAGACGAATAGCGTTTTGTCGCGACATACCTGGCACCCCGGAAGCATGGTAACACGCGCGAGGCCGCGCCGGTATGATGCAGATCATAGGAAGGAACTCACCTTACGCAGCGTCACGCTTCGCGCCGCGCAGGTCGAAGAGGTCCATTACCACCGCTCTAGAAATAACCGAGTTCGCCAACCGTATCAAAGTTTGTCAGAAGTATAGAACATGCTGTGTATCCGATGATTCGTAGCGGCGCTCAATCGATAAGTAGGTGACAGATTTGTCGCATAGCACCCCGTGTTGGATTACGCCGATCTCGCGGGGTGTATCTGCTGGGCTTCATTGTATGACCAATTGTGGCCGCAGGCAAACGTGGGGTTACGTCGCCCCAAACGAATTCGCCCGGCTTCGGATTTAAGATCGAGCGGTTTAGCAAATACGCGTAGAAATCTCAGGCTTCATTCATCAGTATCTCAAATTGCCGAGCGCGTTCAAGCGTGTACCGGATAAATTCCAGCGTCTCATTCAATATATCCGATGGCATCTCATGTCGCCAGGTCAGGGCTTGTTCAATGAGCGCTGCCTTCGGTTCACCCAGCGCCTGCTGCACCCAGCGTGCTGCGGCCGGTTTCGAGACGACGGTTCCATGTTCCAGGGTGTAAAGCGCCCGGCACAGCGTGAGGACGGCGTAAGCCTGGTACTCGCTCCCGCGCAGCCAGGCGGGATCATGGAGCATGGGCGACCACCACTCGTGCAATACTCCCAGCACGGCTCGCCGTAAGTCGTTCGGTTGGACCGGGTCAATCAAGGTTTGGAGAGCGGGTCCCGCTACGACGACGCCCTGTTCTCGAAGGATGTGGCGTTGAATAATCCAGTCACTCCCCTGGCGACCCAGGTAGAAACGCCCTTCATTAATCCAGGGCCGCTGTCGCGCATCATCGGGATCGTAGCGTCGAATTGCTGGCTGCGGAAGAAAGGCGCCTTCCAACTTCGCCGCCCACTTCAGGCCGCTGGCCGCAAGGCGAGCATGGAGTGCTTCCAGCGCTGGGATCACTTCGTCAGGAATCTCATCGGCGGTGACCACGACAAAATCAATGTCGCTTCGCTGCGGGTCGAAATCACCGCTGGCCAGCGAGCCGTACAGATACAGGCCGATAAAGCGATCGCCTAACACAGTCTGCACGTTTGATAACAACAGGCGCAGTACAACATTGACATCGGCGTAAGGCGTAGGCTGAGAAAGACGATTGTCTTTTTCCATATACCTCGGGCTTAATCTGCTGCTGGCCTGAGAGGTAAGCCGTACAATCTTCACGCAAATTCATAGCCCTCAAACACGGCCAGGCCCTCTTCGGGCAAAAGCGGCCCCACAATTTCAGTCTGCGGGAC
>JADGQE010000386.1 GCA_017882055.1 Thermoflexales bacterium | reverse complement strand
CATGCGCCGGTGCGAGGTGGACGTGAGGCAGCGGCTGCGCGCCTGCAGGATACCGATGAAGCCGCTGATCGTGGCAATGCCAAAATACGCCACAAAGAACCAGAACAGCGATCCCGGTCGCAAGTGCGGCGCGGCGGGGATGAAAACACCCTCGCCCACGACCAGGTCACTGAAGATGGCCAGGGCCATGACCCCCAGGCCGATGATGTAAACCAGTCCAATCACCGACCGGCGCGAACGCGAAAACGAGTTCGTCGTGCGCAGCACGGCATCCGAAAAGTGCAGGTAAGCGGCCGGCACCAGGGCAATACCCACCCACTGCACACGCAGCCACAAGTCGGCGCCCTGCTGATCGGCGGCATGGTAAAGAATTGCGTCGCCGACGTAGACCAACATCACACATGCCAGCAAGACGATAAACGCGCGCGCAACCGACGCGCGCCAGTTGTAGCGAAGGATGTACATCAAGAACGAAAAAGCAGTGACCGCCGTACCGGTGGAGAGGATGTTGTTGAGAAGGGCAAGAATTGAAACCAGACTGATTGAACCAACCATATAAGGCCAGCATCCACTTCTATTTCAGAAACCGGATTGCTTTTTGGAACCCGGTTTCTACCTACACCGCCTGAGCAAAGAACAACGCAATATCTTGATTCGTAAAATGCCGATCATTGAAGCCGCATAAATTCAGCCCGTGCTTCTGACAAAAACTAATCGCCGGATAATTCTTGGTCTGCACTTCTACAATCAGCCACTTCAACTGCTGCTCGCGTCCCCAGCGCACCACCGCGGCCAGCAGCGCACTGCCCACACCTTCACGCCGCGCCGATTTGGCCACGATCAGATCACTCAGCCACGCCACCGCTTGAACCGGCCGCCTGGACAAGGCGGCAAAACCGACGAGGCCGCGCCCGTCTTCGGCGACCAGCATCGCATCGCACGCCTGCCAGTTGGCCGACATGGCTTTAGGGCTGCGCGGATAAGACACCTGCATGGAGCGCGGCAGCCGCACCGATCGAAACGTCAGCGCGATCTGGCCTGCCTGCGTTCGACTATCCATCTGCCACACATAGTCGGTGGAGAAACTCGCATCGAGCTCGAGGCACCTGGGTAAATCGAGCGGTTGGGCAGCGCGAATCGTGACTTTGGACATCGACCTCATTCTACCATGAATCAGGGTGCGTGATGCGTGTTGGGTCCTGAAGTTTCGCAGTGGGATCGCGTGATGACGCGGGATACGCACTACGCGTATCTTCTCAACATTCCGGGGCCAGCAGGCCGGGCTCCCACGCCCGGCAACCAGCGGCACACTTGCACCCACTGCGTGCAGTGCGGTGTGGGAGCCGCCCCCGCTTATTGAGAAGATACCACTACGCAATAATTTAGGGCGCAGCCGGTTGAACGACAATCGGCAGCGTGCAATGCGGATATTCGTTGCCCGTATTGTCGACGACGACCAGCCCGACGATATACACGCCCGGCTGAGCCAGCAAGGATGCAGCACTGATCGAACCGAGAACGGCATCGCGCCGGGGCGTGCGCACCACATCGCCGACCGTCTTCTCAACATCGCCAGTGGCCGGACCTTTCAACGTGAATTTGTAGAACGCAAAATTCGGCGTATCGGCGGTGCCGCGCAGTTGAATATCGACCGAGAACGTCTGACCGGAAACCGGGGCTGTCAATTGGACATTGGGATCAGGGCAAGCCGCCGCAGGCAAAGGCGGAGTCGTCGGACCTAATGTAGCAGTCGGTGGCAGCGGAGTCACATTTTCCGCGGGCGCGATCGTCGCACCGGTCGTTACAGGCGTAGGCGGTTTGGGTGTGCGAGTCGGTGTGGCTTGCAGTGTGGGCGTGGGTGTATACGTCCATACCAGCAACGCAGGCGTGGGTGTGCCATTGGCGCCTTCAACGGGCAGCTGCGGTACAACCACCGTCGCCAGCACGTACGTCGCGATCGCAATCGCGCCGAACAAAACGATCAACAACGTCCCGCGCACCACCCGCCCGCCGGCCGCCTCGCGCTCGAGCGAGTACAGCGACTTGTGCAGGTCCTGCCGCGCCGCAACGATCTCGCGAATATAAAAGACAACGCCAATTACACAACCTAAATAAATCAGGCCAGCGTAATTGGCGAGTACTTGAAAAAGGGAAGCCATAAGCTATTATACAGCGCGCAGCACACCACGAATAAGAGTCGTTAACTTCGGCACAATGGCGCGGCCCGCTTCAAGCACTTCGGCGTGAGAGGTCGCCTGCTGGATGCCTTCAGCCGCCAACGCATTGCTGATGCCGGACAAACCCAGCACACGCAGGCCCGCGTGCCGCGCCACGACCGTCTCAGGCACCGTCGACATGCCAACAGCATCCGCCCCGATCAGGCGCAGAAAACGGATATCGGCCGGCGATTCAAAACTTGGCCCGGCCAGGCAAATGTAAACGCCCTGCTTCAGATCGATCTGGTTCTCGGCAGCCACTTTCAGCGCAGTCGCTCGCAGCCGCGCATCGTAAGCCTCGGACATATCGGGAAAGCGCGTGCCCAGCGTATCATCATTCGGGCCGCGCAGGGGATTCTGCCCGGCCATGCCGATCAAGTTGATGTGATCGGTGATCAACATCACGTCGCCGGCCACGAACGAAGTGTTCAAGCCGCCAGCCGCATTGGTCAAGATCACGATCTCGATACCCAGCAGCTGCATCAGCCGGATGGGAAACGTGACCTGGCTCATCGAATAGCCTTCGTAATAATGAACCCGGCCCTGCATGACCAGCACCGCCTGGCCTTCCAACCGCCCGACGATCATCCGCCCAACATGGCCTTGCACCGACGAGACCGGGAAGTGCGGAATGTCCGCAAACGGAATGACCCCGGCATCTTGAACCGCATCGGCCAAAGCGCCCAGGCCGGAACCCAGGATCACGCCGAAGCGCGGTGGATAGGGCGTGCGGCTGCGAACGAAGGCCATGGCCTCATCAATCTGCTGACGAGTCACGTATTCGGACAAGATACTTTCCTTTACCAGATAATCGTAGGGGCGAGGCATTCGCACGCGGACTCAGGTTGATCAGCGACGTGGCCGCATCAAGCAGCATAATTGGTCATGATCCATATGCCGCGAAGCGTGCCTCGCCCCTACCACCGATGCACGGCTACAACTTCGATAAAAGTTTCGCCTTGGCGGTTTGATACTCCGCGTCACTCAGCGCGCCGCTTTTGTGCAGGTTATCCAGATCGGCAATACGCTTGAGCGGATCCTCTTCAGCAGTCGCCGCTTGGCCGCCGGGCGATATCGGCCTGACCTGCTCACCCGTCTGATCATATCCCCGTGCCTCTTTCTGATCCAGCAGCGCCGTCTTGAACGTAACGGGGTTGGCCAGGCGATGCAGCAGGTTCACGCCTTCGTCGCTGCCGGTGATGATTTCGAGATTGCCGTAGCCCAGGATCCGGCCGAAGAACGATTGGGTCAGCACAATATCGTTGACCTTTTCCAGCGAGGAGTCTTTGGTCTTTTTGTTGACAATGCCTTCGGTCTGGATCACACGATGGCTGGTCACCAGATACTCCTCTGCCCACCACCGCAGCCAATCCCAACCGAACCGGGCAACCGGGTAGATCAAGGCAATCAGGAACACGATCCGGATGTCCGTCAGGAATTTGAGTTTAGTAGGATTAGTAGGATCATAATTGTTGCTGGCTATGCTGCCGGCCAGTGCATACAGTCCGATCAACACAATCACCAAAAACAGATTCACGATGAAGGTGATGGCCAGTGTCGTCCAGTGCTGCCGAGCAGCGATAATGATCTTCTCGTTCTTACCGAGCAATTTTTCAACGTAGCCCATGGTTATCCTCTCTTTGAAT
>JADGQE010000061.1 GCA_017882055.1 Thermoflexales bacterium | reverse complement strand
ATTAAGAATCGAGCACTCACATGGATACCTACAAAACGATCACATCCCTGCGTTCCGTTCGCCAGTTTGACAACGCACACCCCATTAGCGACGACGCACTGCACCACATTCTGCAAGCCGGGCGGATGAGCGGCTCAAGCAAGAACACGCAGCCGTGGTGGTTCATCGCGATCACCGATCGCGAGACGTTGACTGCGTTGTCGAAATGCGGCGACTTCGCTCAGCACCTGGCCGGCGCAGCACTGGCAGTTGCCATCGTGTTCGATCCGACGTTCTATCGCGGTGAATTCGATTCGGGCCGCGCCGCACAGAACATGATGCTGGCTGCATGGAATGACGGCATCGGGTCGTGCATCGCCTCGATGCACCGCGAGGACGCGGCCAAAGCAGCGCTCAGTGTGCCGACCGAATATCGGCTGCAGCACATCATCTCATTTGGCTATCCGCGCAACGCTGACCAGAGCATACCTGCCGTCAAGCGCCAGGGCCGCAAGCCGCTGGCTGAAATTGTACTGCGCGAGAAGTGGGGGCAGAAATAAAGTCCAGCACACTGCCGGTTGGACTTTTCACGCGGCGTGTTCTGTGCTAAAACCACAGGAGATGCATGTCCAAGATCAAGATCCATCGACCATCTGAAATCTATCACAATCGCGAAGTCCAGATCGCCGTCGAACACGAATATCCCGAACTGGCGCAGCGATCCGATCGAGTCATTCGCGAGATCGTCGCGGCTTATCCCAGGACGGCGCAGCTGTATGTGGCGCTGATGGCCGATCCGCGTGTCATGGCGCAGTGGGAAATGGCGAACTACATGGCCGTGATCAAGCTGGGCTTCAACGATCACGGCCCGATCCATGCCCAGGTGGTCACCGCAGCGGCGATGCAGATGATGCAGCTCCTGCACCAGAGCGACGTTCCGTTCGATGTGGTTGCTTCCGGTGCAGGCGATCTGGACGATGCGCACGCGGTGGTCCTGGCGGGCATCCTGCTGCACGACATCGGCAATCAAATCCATCGCATCAATCATGAAGCCTTTGGCGTCACCCTGGCGCAGCCGATCCTTGAGCGGCACTTCGCGCCGATTTATCAGGACGATCCCGAAAAGATGCAAGCCCTGATCGGCTTTACCCTGTCGACCATCGCCTGCCACGATTGCAATCCGCCGCCGTTGACCATGGAAGGCGCAGTCGTGGCCGTGGCCGATGGCACCGACATGACCAAGGGCCGCGGGCGAATCGCGTTCGATTTAGGCAAGATCGATATTCACTCCGTCTCAGCGCTGGCGGTTGAAGCGGTCAGCATTCACGCGGGCCACAAGAGTCCGATTGAGATCGTGGTCTCGCTCAGCAACTCCGCCGGCATCTTCCAGGTGGAAGAAATTCTGGCGCGCAAATTAGTCGTCACGCCGCTCAAAGACTACGTCACCATTCGTGCCGTAGCGGCTTCGGAATTTCCCGAGGTCGATCAGCGCATCATTCACAGTGTCATCTTCGAGGGCGGCCGCTTTCATGTGGACGAAGACTTCAAGAATGACAGGGTGACACGAGGAGGCTGACTATGCCCGCTCAACTGTCCATTCAATTCGAATCGGCCAACGCGATCTATCAGCCGGGCCAATCGGTGCGCGGCAGCGTGCGGCTCGCGGCCAAATCCGATCTGCATCCGCGCGGTGTGACGGTGCGCACCTATGGCAAAGAAGCCACGTCGCTCAGCATGAATGCGGCGATGAATGTGCTCACGCATCCGTTCGATCTATCGTTCAGTGTCTGGTCGCCGACGATCGAGAGTGATGGGCTGCGCGCCGGCGACCATACTTTTCCGTTCGAGTTTGCGCTGCCGCTGGTGCTGCCACCCACCTTCGACGGCGAGTTGACGACGATCGACTATCGCGTCGAAGTCAAAGTCAATTTACCGCTGCACGCCGATCTGCATCTTGAAAAGCCATTCATCGTCAGCGTGCCGCCGCTGGTAGACGCCGACAAATCCATCCGCGCCACGGCCACCTCGCCACATGGACTCACACTGGAACTCAATCTCCAGGCGAGTGGACTTTACCCCGACGAACATGTCACCGGCGAATTGCTGGTGATTGGATCGGGCAGCGAAACGATCAAACAAGCCATGATCGATTTAGTCTCGCGCGAAAAAGGTGGGGCGCACGATTTTGTCGATCGCGTCGAGAACGTGCGCGTGCGAGCCGAGATCGATCCAACGCAGCTGCGCAACGGCAAACCGTTTCCGATCGATATGCCCATCCCGGCTGACGCCGGCCCATCGTTCGTCGGTCAGCATTCGTCCCAGACACACATCGTCCGTGTCCAAATCGATCCGGGCAGCGGGCGGCCACTCGCGACTGAGGCCCTGATCCGCATTGGCGCACGTTAGGGCTGCATCGGCAAGTTCGCTTCACTGATCGGCAGGAGACGGCGCTGGCCATGGGTACGCTCTTTCTCGGTACGCAAGGATTTTCCTGCCAGGATTGGGTGGGAAATCTTTATCCGGCGAAGACGCAGCCTGCCGATTATCTGGCGCACTACGCGACGCATTTCCGCGCAGTGGAACTCGACAGCACGTTCTATGGCACACCCCGCATGCCGGGCATCCACACATGGTATCAGAACACTCCGCCCGACTTCGTTTTTACGGCCAAGTTTCCGCGCGCGATTACGCACGAGAAAAAATTGATCGGCGCGGAAGAGGACACGCGCGACTTCCTTGATGCCATGTCCGGGCTGCGCGACAAGTGCGGCCCCCTGCTCTTGCAGTTCAGGTACGATTTCGATCCGCAGGCAGCGCCCATACTAGACAAATATCTGGCCGCGCTGCCGAAATCTTTCCGGTACGCGATCGAATTTCGCAACAAGGCCTGGCTTCAGCCGCCCTACTGGGAACTACTTGAAAAGCATCGCGTCGCGCTATGCCTGCACGATTTGTATTACACGCCCAGGATCACGCGCGTCACAACCGATTTCGCTTACATCCGCTGGTTGGGCAATCGCACGCAACTACAGAAATTTGATATAATTCAGATCGATCGGAGCAAAGAACAGGCGTGGTGGAGCCGCGTCGTCAAAGACACGCTCGCCAAAGGCCTCGACGTATACGGCTTCTTCAACAACTGCTGGGCGGGCCACGCGCCGACTAGTGCGCGCCAGTTATTCGAGTCGATTGTAGGCAAAAACCGATAGCGAGGAGACATAGAATGATGGAGAAAATCGAGCACCGCAAGCGAAGCAGTCTTTTGAGCGTGGCAATGATGGTGGCCGTCATGGTCTCCGCGTGCGGGGGCAATCAAACCTCAACTGCGCCGACGCGCGAGCCAATCGTCGTTCCGACTTCTGCGCCCCCCACACCGATAGCGACCGTTGCACCAGGCCAAAAGCCCACGGCTATTCCAACCCAGGTGCCGACGCCCTCACGCACATCGGAACCCACGGCCGCGCCAACGAGCGCATCTGCGCCGCAAGGCTTATCGGCGAACGGCCCGTGGTTGGTATACAACACCGATCATGGCATCTTTGCCGTCAACGCCGATGGCACAGGCCGCAAGTTGTTGACCGACACCACGTCGCTGCGGAACGACCTGCCCGAAGGCACATCGTCGTCAGGCAGTTGGCTCGCACTACGCACCGGCGACAATCCGGTTGAGGGCGCATCGACCACAGCGCAAACGTTGATGCTCAGCATGCTGCATCTGCCCGATGGCCAATTCAAGACCATCACGCCTTTGTTCTCGCCTGAGATGGACAAAGCCATCCGAGATGCGCAGGGCGATCGCACGGATGCGGTCGAAGCCGGCATCGCCATCGCGTTCAATCGCGGCAGCCTGAGTTGGTCGCCGGATGGGCGTTATCTGGCGTTCATCGCCGCCATCGATGGGCCGTCATCCGATCTATATAGCTACGACACGCAGACCGGCCAGATCCATCGGCTGACCGATGGGCTGAATCAGGCCGCCACGTTGAGTTGGTCGCCCGACAATAAATGGATCGTTCATCAAGAAGTGGAAAGCTTCGGCACGGGCGCGGGCTGGAATGTGAAAGCGCTATGGGCGGCCGCGCCGGATGGTAGCCAGACAAAGAAACTGTATGATGCGCCCGAATCCACGGGCGGCGAAAACGTGATCGGGTGGCGCGCACCGGATACCTTTGACGTATATTCGTTTAGCGAAATGGGGCCACAAAATCCGCGATCGATCAACGTCAATACCGGCGCTGCAAAACCGATCAATGTCGATCTTCTTAAAAGCGGTGAATGGGGCGAGGTGATATGGTCACCGCAAGCCGAACGCTTCTACCTGACCCAATATTCTGATCAAGGTGTCGCCAGTGTTTCACTTGATAATCAAGTCGTGCACTTCAAAGCAGAAGAGTTGTTGCCGGCCATCTCACCCGATGGAAAACTCCTGGCCTTTTGGGGCAACAGCGCGTACGGCCCACGCGACGGCGTGCGCCTCTATTCGCCCGATGGCAAGCTGATCCGCGAAGTCACAACCGACCCCGCCGATTTCGTCACGTGGCGGCCAGACGGGAAGGGACTGTTCTACGTGTCCGATGGATCGCTGTATGACGTGCCAATGCCCGATGGTCAACCGGCGTCGATCGATGAAGGTCTGGAAGTATCGGCGGAAGGCGGCATGGGTTGGGTACGTTAGGCCGATCGCGGGAAAGAGAGACAGAGCTGTCAACAACTGGCTCATTCAGGCGCGTGATTAACAGAGGCCGGGCTGCCTTTGCCGCGTGGCAGTCCCGCGCGACGATAACAGCGGATCGCTTCAGACCACGGTAGGCGTCAACACCCAATAAACTAAGAAGGGACACCCCACAATCCCGGGTGTCCCTTCGTGTTTAATGGTTACTCAGCCTGCGACCTGCAAACCCCAGCGTTCGCGGATTTGCCGTTCCAGCGGCGTAAACAACACGCGATCAGCCAATAAGCCCAACACGATGATGACCAACATCACCGCGATCACTTGCGACATGTCATTGAGTTCGCGGCCCATCGTCAACAACTGGCCTAATCCAATGCTGGCATAGATCAACTCACCGGCCATCAGCGAGCGCCAGGCAAACGACCAACCCAATTTTGCTCCGGAAATAATGGCCGGCAGTGACGAAGGCAGCACCACGCTGGCATACAATCGAAAACCTTCCGCGCCCATCGTCCGTGCGGCACGCACATACAGCGGCGGCGTGTTGCGAACGCCATCCGCTGTGGACAGAGCCACGGAAAATGTCGAGCCCATCACCACGACAAACAAGACCGCACTTTCAGACAAACCAAACCACAGCAAAGCCAGCGGGAGCCAACAGATACTCGGCAGTGCCTGCAAGCCCAGCACGACCATGCCAATTGTATCCTGCACAAACTTCGATCGGCCCAGCAGCAAGCCCAGCGGCACACCGATCACGAGCGAAACAGCGTAGCCGATCAGCAGCCGTTTCATGCTGGCCAGGATCGCCAGGATGTAAGTGCCATCAGCAAACCCGGCCGCCAGCGACTGAGCCACGCTTGACATCGAGGGGAAAATGTACGGCGGCCACAACTTCAATTGGAACAGCAATTCCCACAAGACCACCAACGCCACGATGAAGCCAATTTTAAGCCGCCAGTTTTTCACGTTTGGTCTCCTCTTCGGCCGCAGCCAGGACTTCTTCACGCAGATCAGATAATACATCACGCGCGGCATCGACCAGCGCGTGATCCTCAATGTAACGCGGACGGGGCAAATTGGAACGGAAATCGCGTTTGATGCGTCCAGGTCGGGCGGTCATCACGATCACGCGATCACCCAGAACCAGCGCCTCACGCACGTTATGCGTGATGAAGATCACGGTCTTGGCCGTTTCTGCCCAGATTTCCTGCAGCTCGGCGTGAAGCAGATCGCGCGTCTGGGCGTCGAGGGCCGCGAAAGGCTCGTCCATCAACAGCACATCCGGATCAAGCGCCAGCGCGCGCGCCAGGGCCACACGCTGCTTCATGCCGCCCGATAATTCATGCACGTAGGCTTTCTCAAAACTACCCAGATGGACAAGGCGCAAGAAGTGATCAGCGCGATCATATTGCTCAGAACGCGACATGCCCGCCGTGGCCAATCCAAACGCGACGTTATCCCGCACATTGAGCCACGGGAACAAGGCCGATTCTTGAAACATCACCACCCGATCGCGGCCCGGCGCCGTAATAGCCCGCTTATCCAGCAGCACTTGGCCAGTATCCGGTGTTTCCAAACCGGCGATGATGTTAAGTAAGGTCGATTTGCCGCAGCCCGATGGGCCGAGCAGGCACACAAATTCACCTGAGGCGACATCGAAGGTAATGTCTTGAAGGGCAAGCGTCTTGCCTCGCCGGCTATCGAATCGCTTGCTGACCGATTTGATTTGCAGCCGAACAAGCCCCTCTTCCCGATACGCGATCAATTGCTCATAGTTGAAACCGGAAATCGGCTGGCGGACTGTCTTCCGCTGAAAAAGCGACTGAAACACTTTGAGGGGGGAACGTGGCTGAGTCTGCATATTATCCTCCAGATAAAACACTCAATGCGACGCCTGGCTTAGCTGCGCCGCACAACATCGTTGAATATATTATACCAACAACAAAATACCCGGAGCAAGTCGATCGACCTGCTCCGGATGAGAGCCTGTCCTGGCAACTGGCGATTACTTAACCGCTGGCAATCCCTTTTCAGCCAGCACTTCATTCAGCAATTTCAGGTCGTAGATGTTAGTCAGATCTGGCTTCTGCTTGAGGAAACCGGCCACAAAAGCCGAATCCGCTGATGCAAACAATGAGCTTGAGACGGGATCATAGGTAATCCTCATCCGCGTCCATGCGCTGTCCAGCACCTGGTCTGACAACGCCTTGCCGGTCAGACGTTTGATTTCATCATTGGCGATCTTTTTGGCCTGATCGGGATTGGCCAGTTCCCACTGCGTCACTTCAACATGCGCCTTCAACCAGGCCTTAACCAGATCGGGATGCTCATTCAGGAACTTGGTGCTGACGATGATATTGGCAGTAACGAAATCGCCACCCGGCCAAAGGTCACGCTCGTCCAGGAATAGTTTGCCGCCGCCGTCGACGATCAACCGGCTGGCCCACGGTTCCGGCACCCACGCACCATCGATCTTGCCCTGCTTGAACAGATCGAGGATTTGAGCATTGTCGGTCGGGATCACTTCAACCGTGCCGCCTTTTTCCTTCGTCTTCAGGCCATGCGCGACTATATAGGCGCGCAGCGCAACGTCTTGCGTGTTGCCTAGCTGCGGTGAGGCGAATTTCTTGCCATCCAGATCTTCGGGCCTGGTAATGTTAGCATCAGGCCGGACGATAAAGGCGGCACCCGCACTGGTCGCACCGGCAATCACGCGCAGCGCTTCGCCCTTGCTCTGAACATAGCCGTTGATGGACGGATTAGGTCCTATGTAGGATAGATCGAGCTGCCCGGCAAACATCGCCTCGATCACCGAGGGACCGGCATTGAAAGTCTTGACATCGAGGGTCACATTGGAGCCAACGGCCTTCTGGAAATCACCGCGTGCGACACCGACCAGGGCCTGACTATGAGTGATATTGGGGAAGTAACCTATTCGCATCGTGATGGCACCCCCACCCGCTACGGGCGCAGCTGCAGGCTGCGGACCTGCGCAGCTCGTCAGTGCCAGGGCCGATACCACACCAACTAAGAGTAATTGCATGCTTCGAATTTGAATCTTGTGCTTCATCTAGAAATCTCCTTCTTGCGTGTAATTTGTAATGTCGCCCCGAATCGAAGTACGAATCGAGCGAGAGCGCTAACCCTTGTTATTCGCGCGCCGAGCGGACGGCCTGGCCTTCAGCACAGCATCGGCCAACGTGGTGTTATCCACCACTGCAACAATCGCATCGCGCACCTGATTCATCGAGACCCGGAGTGGGCAAGTACGCTCGTCCGGGCAAGAGCACTTCTCATACGCGATCTGACTGGTGCAACTGACCGGCGCAATCGTGCCATCCAGAACACGGATCACCTCACCCAGAGTAATCTGGGTCGCAGGCCGGGCTAAGGTATAGCCGCCATGTGCGCCAACCTGGCTATGCACCACGCCGGAATTGCGCAGCGCCAAAAAGATCTGCTCCAGAAACTTGACGGGGATGTTGTTGCGCCTGGCCAGATCCTTAAGCCGGGTGGCGTTCTCGTCGGAACGAGCGGCCATATCCATCAGCGCCCGCAGACCATATTTACTACGCGTCGAAAGTCGCATACCTAATCCCTATTAAATCCACCTTATTAGTGGGAATTAACCGCCCCGCAAACGGCCAGGTTGGCCGCCGTTGACTCCCACAATGTCTACGAATCTAGTGGGAATTACAGCTAAAGTATAGCGGAGAAAGACGCTGTTGTCAAGAGGTTGTGGCGCAGATTACGAAATTCTAACCCGCTATACCGCGGCAAGACAATCACGCAGTCGGGCGGAGTCATTTTTGACGATATACATACCAGTTCCGCTCGAAATCCGGCCTGCTATCAACAATCATCAAACCGTGCTCAAATACAATTAACTTGCAGCCAAGTTAAAGAGTAATCGCCAAGGGGGAATTTAATGATAAACGTTCGACCGATGGTCCGCCGTTTGATGCTCGTTGTTGCACTCAGTGTTTTAGCTCTGGGGCTGTTGCTGACCGCAACGGCTCAGGCCGATCCAATTGTTTGGCGGCCGATCTTTGGCACGCCGCTGAATCTCGGCAGCAACGCCACCTATACCACGACGTTTGGCGCGCTGGGCCTGTCGTTCCCATTCAATGGCAAGACCTATTCAAACACAGATATCCTATCAATCGCCAGTAACGGATTTGTGAGCCTGGGCGGCAACAATGGTGATGGCTCTGGCACCATCTCGGGCAGTGAACTGGTCAACAGCCCGTATCCACGCATCGCGGCACTATGGACCAGCTTGAATACGGCATCGGCTGGCGGAAACGTCTATCTCAATGTTTTCAACGATGCGAATCCGAGTCTCACGCGCGTGGCAGTCACGTGGCAAGCTCCATTCACTTCGAATGGTATGACAGCCACGGTCCAGCTGGCGCTCCAGAGAAACGGCGCGATTGTCATGGCATACAATGGCCTGCCCCAGAGTGGCGCGTCGGGCCCAGCCTTAATCGGTCTCAGTTCCGGCCTGGGCAGTAGCAATCCAGGCAGTCAGGATTTGTCGCTCACCACGCCATTCACTATCACCCAGCCGACCGTCTACGAGACGTTCGATCTTGCCTCGAATCCGGTCGATCTCGATCAGAAGAATCTAGTCTTTGTCCCGAACGGAACCAGTGGCTATAACGTACAAATCCCGCAGACAGATTTGGAGGTGAGCCAGATCGCCTCACCTACCCCGGTCGAGCCTAATCAGCCGCTGACCTATACGATCGCGGTGTTAAATGCCGGCACAATCACGGCGACCGATGTGACCATCACTGATACCCTGCCGGTTCCCGCGGGCGTGATCTTTAAGTCGTACACAATGAGCAACGGCGGCACTTGCAGTGGAACCGGGATCGTCATTTGCAATCTCGGCACAATCCCGACCAGTTCACCACTTGTAACTGTAACGATCGCTGTCACACCCACCAGGGTCGGCCCCATCACCAACACCGTCTCAGTTGGGGGCAACGAAGTGGAATATCCCCTTGCGTTATGGGACAATCTCAGTTCGCTCACCTCACCAGTGGGTCAGGCGGATTTGAGTGTATCTGCTCAGGGCACTCCCGCCACGGTTATCGCCGGTAACAGCCTCATAACTTACACCCTGACGATCACCAACAACGGCATTGATACCGCCACCGGCGTGAGTTTGTTGAATATGCTGCCGTCCGGCGTGGACTTTGCATTAGCCTCCCTCGGATGCAGTTGGGCAGGCACGGTTACTTGTAGCCTCGGCGATATGGCCACCGGGACAACACAGAACATCACCATATCTGGCATCGTCAAGCCGTGGGCTAGAGGATTGATCACGAATACCGTCAGCGTCACACTCACCAACTTCGATCCTGATCTAAACAACAATGTGGCGACGACAACCTCCTTCGCCAATGCCTCAACTAGCTTGTCGTTGATAAAGACCGCCTATCCCTCCCCGGCCATTGCGGGCACAACCTTAACCTATACACTCAACTTCACCAATGCCGGCCCATCGGCTGCCACCCATATCGCCTTGACGGATACGCTTCCATCGGGCGTGACCTTCGGCGGTATCCTCGATGGAGGCGCGACCTATAGTTCGACACTCAATGCCGTACTATGGGGCGATCAATCCGTGCGAACGGCCACTTATGCCTGGATCGATATCAAGAACAGCGGCACGCGCGTCGCCTGGCCTGCAGGCGAGAGTGACGAAGGTCATGCGGCTATTAACTTGCCGTCGTGGGCCTTCCCGTGGTTTGGCAATTCTTACAGCACGCTGTATATTGATCCGAATGGCAATGTCGGATTCGAGGATTGGCCAATCGCTACTCGCACCGGCGATAGCAGAATTCCAAACCTCAATCAGCCCAATGATCGTATCGCCGCCTTCTATACCGACATGCTCGGCCCCAACCCAACTTGGTGCAACGGTCAGGCTGACGGCGTCTTTACCCGCAACGACGTCGCAAACGGCCGGTTTATCATCCAGTATAACAACTGGTGTTCTAAACGAGATGGCAAACTAAATACGTTCGAAGTGATTCTGAAACCTGATGGCAGCGTGACGGTGCAATACAACAACGTCTCATCCGCACCGCCGATGTTGTTGAGCACAGTTTCGCCGGCCGGTGTGGAAAGTCCTGACGGGAGTAGCGGCTTTGTATGGAATGGAACCATCACCAATACCGCGGCGTGGGTCTTTCAACCGTACTTCCTGGGTTCAGAAAGTGTCGTCTATACGGTGACCGTACCTGCAAATGCCGTGACGGGTTCGAGTATTATCAACATGGCCACCATCACGGCAGTGGAACCCGGCCAGACACCCGGCAACAATACGTCTACGGTGACGACACCCGTTACACGCATAGCCGATTTATCGCTGGTCAAGGTCGCGTCGACCACTCAGCTGCCAGAGTCTGGAACGCCTATCACCTATACGCTGATCGCGACCAACAATGGTCCATCGAATGCAACGAGCGTAGTGCTGACCGATACACTGCCCCTCAGCCTGACTTTGGGGCCAATCACAACCAGTCAAGGCTCGTGCACTGGAACTGTCACGATCGTGTGCAGTCTGGGTGATCTGCCCATCAGCTCACCCAGCGCCACAGTGACGATCGTTGTCACACCCGCTCAAACGATCGCCAATACCGCCAGCGCGTCGGCCACGGAGACCGATCCCAATCTGATCAACAACACGTCTACGGCTACCACGACGGTTGGTACAGCTAACCTGTCAATCGCAATATCAGACCTCCCTGATCCCGTCATAGCCGGCAATGTCTTGACTTACACCGTCACGGTCACTAACATCAACGGCAACGCTACCGCAACCGGCGTGACCCTGTCCGACACGCTGCCGGCTGGAACCACTTTTGCCTCGGCTTCAATCCCTTGCAGTGGCACCAGCACACTTAGCTGTAGTCTGCCCGACATCGTAACCGGCACATCCACGGCGGCGACGATCACCGTTAATGTCGCGCCATCGACACACGGATCGATTGGCAATTCCATCAGTGTGAAAGCCGATCAGTATGACTCCGATCCATCCAACAACATCGCTTCGACAACGACCACAGTCAATGCGCAGGTTGATCTGTCGCTCACCAAGATAGCAACCAGCAGTCCGAAGCTGCATCCCGGCATGCCGTTGACCTACACACTCATCATTACGAACAACGGTCCATCAATTGCGACTAACGTGATCGTGACCGACACTCTGCCACTCAGCGTCACTTTTGAATCGATTACATCGAGTGCGGGAAACTGCTCCAACTCAAGCAACGTCGTCTGTACCATCGGCACGTTGGCGCCCAACGCAACGGCAACCATCAGCCTCATCGTCAAGCCAATCGCGCTGGGACCGGTCACCTATGTCATTCATAGCACGGCTCCCAGTGCGACAACAGTTGAGCCGGCATCACTGACCGTAACCAATGCGGCAGATGTTACCGTGACCCCTTACACGGTCTATCTACCCCTCATCTTGGAGCAACGGTAGGGAAGTCAGGCAAATCCATTACAGCTAAGCAGCAAATAATCGAAAGGACAAGTCGCTGAGACTTGTCCTTTCGATTTATGAGCGACGATTGATCAAACCTCCGAACGGCGAAGCTTGACATTTTGCCCCTTTCGAAGACAATGGAGCCGGTGTTATCCGAAACAGTCGCCGCCTCCATGGGAATATCATGATCGATTGGGTCGAAGTTCTCGCCAACGCTATCTGGATCGTGGGTTGTGCATTGGCTTTGGCCGTGGTCAGCTACGCCAATTGGACCGCCGGTATACGCGATGAAAAAATGCGTGTCGCACTTGGACGGCCGCGCGTGAAGACCGCGCTGGGCCTGGCGGGTACGCTATTTTGCCTGGGTCTGGCGGCCACATCCCATACTATCCTTGAAGTCGTCATCTGGCTCGCCCTCACCGGCCTGTTTGCCATTCAAACGATTAAAGATTGGCGCGAATTTCGGCACAGCACGGTTATCTCGGCCAGGCCCAAGATCGATCGCCCAGGCTGATGAGCCTTTCATCAATGGGTCATTGATCATTGTTCATTGATCGCCTATGCTTAAGCGTCTCAGTAACAATTTC
>JADGQE010000385.1 GCA_017882055.1 Thermoflexales bacterium | reverse complement strand
CAACACCCAACTTCACATTCACGCCATCGATCTCATCGTCATCGCTGGTGCCCTGCGGATCACCTTCCGTCATTCGATCGGCCAGCGTCTCGGACTGGATATACGCCGCCCACTGCTCGATCGCTTCTTTAACCTCGCCAGTGGCTTGATACATCAGCGCGATGTGATCGCTGATCTCGAAGCCGGCTTGCTTGCGAAGGTCTTGCACGCGACGCACCACTTCACGGGCCTGACCTTCGCGCCGCAGATCGGGCGTGACGTGCGTATCGAGCGCGACCACGACGCCGCCTTCTGAAGCGATGGCGAAGCCTTCACGCGGCTGCGGTGTGACCAGCACTTCATCCGGCCCCAGATCGAATTCGCCGACGGTGACCCGTTGACCAGCACGCACGGCAGTAGCAACCGCGAAGGGATCAGCCGCAGTGAGTGCGGCGCGCACTTGCGGGAATTTCGCGCCAAACTTGGGACCGAGTTTCTTGTTGTCCGGCAGCAAACGATAGGTCACAAGTTGCGCTTCGTTTTCGGCCAGTTCCACCGACTTCACGTTGAGTTCGTCGGCGATGATGTCTTTGGTGCGCTCCACGCTGTCGCGCTGATCGTGCGTGACGACGATGATGGCCTTGTTCAGCGGCTGCCGCACCTTGAGATTGGACGACGAGCGAATCGAGTGGCCGAGTGTCACCGCGGCACGACTGATTGCCACGTCACTCAGCAGAACTCGATCGAGCTGTGATTCATCGACGGTTGGCCAATCGCAGTGATGCACCGACTCAGGCGCATCAGCATCGACGGCGCGCACCAGGTTCTGGTACATCGCTTCAGTCAAGAACGGCAGAATCGGGGCCAGCAACTTGGTCAACGTCACTAACACTTCATACAAGGTCAAGTACGCCGCCTGCTTATCCGAATCAGCCACACTCTTCCAGAAGCGGCGGCGCGATCGACGCACGTACCAGTTGCTGAGGTCATCGACGAAGACTTCAGCCGCTTTCGCGGCGCGCGGCAGATCGTAATCATCGAGGGCAACCGTCATCTCGCTAATGAGTTCATGCAGGCGGGCGCGGATCCAGCGATCGAGCGAGTTCAATTCGCCGACTGAAGTCGGCACTACAGTCGGCGACCAACCATCAAGATTCGCATACGTCGCAAAGAACGAATACACATTCCACAACGGGATGAAGAAGCGGCGGCGCGTTTCATCGGCGGTGTGATAGCCAAACAGCAAGTCCGTATCGTAACGCTGGTTCGCAAAGGTCCAGCGCATCACGTCCGCGCCGATGTTGTCCGCGGCTTCGTTGAATTCGATGGCGTTGCCCCAGCTCTTGTGCATGGCGCGGCTATCTTCACCGAGCAGCGTGGCGAAGCCCAGCACAGTCTTCGTCGGGCGCTGCCCGGTCATGGCGGTAGACATGGCAAGCAACGAATAGAACCAGTTGCGGAACTGGCCGGGGAACGATTCGGTGATGAAGTCCGCCGGGAACCATTGCTGCCAGGTGTCGGAATCGAGGCGGTAGCCCATCGTCGACATCGACACGATGCCCGCATCCAGCCACGGATTGCCCACATCCTTGATGCGCTCGACGATCGAATCGCACTGGCTGCACTTGATCTTGACCGCGTCGATATGCGGTCGATGCGGCGAATGCCCGACAAATTCGGCCCAGCCCTCGACGGCACGCTCTTTCAATTCTTCGCGCGAACCCAGCACTTCAAAGTGGCCGCACTGCGGACAATCGAAGATCGGCAGCGCCAGACCCCAGTAGCGTTTCTTGCTGATCATCCAATCGTGCATGTTGCGCAGCCAATCGAGTTCGCGCTCCTTCCCGAACTCCGGGACCCAGCGAATCTGATTGGTCACATCCATCATGGGTTGGCGCAGACCATCCATTGAGATGTACCATTCGTCGACGAGGCGGAAGATCAGCGGCGTCTGGCAGCGCCAGCAGACCGGATAACGGTGCGCGTAATCGTCGATGCGATAGAAACGGCCTTTGACTTTCAGATCTTCGACGATGGGATCTTTCACATCGATGACCGGCAGGCCCGTCAACCAGGCGAAGTTGTCGATGTAGCTGCCGCTCTCATCCAACGGCGCGATCACGGGCAAGTTGTAACGCTTGCCCAACTGGAAGTCTTCGGCTCCGCAGCCCGGTGCGATGTGGACAATGCCCGTGCCTTCCGCATCGCTGACTTCTTCCCAGAGAATCACTCGGTGCGCGTCGCTCAAGTTGACCTTCTGTGCGATCGGCAGGTCGTCGAACGGGCCGAAATAGCGCCAGCCTTCCATCTCTCGACCGGTTAGCTCGCCGACAATTTCGAACTTGCCCTTGAGCATCTTGGTCGTGCCCTTGGACATATATAAATATTCGTCGCCCTGTTTGACTTTGACGTAGGCCATGTCCGGCCCGACCGCTGCGGCCACATTCGACGTGAGCGTCCAGGGTGTCGTCGTCCACACCAGCAGCGATTCTCTTGCTTCGTCATCGCCCCAGTGACCCACCAACGGGAAACGCACGGTAAGCCCCGGATCGATCTTTTCGACGTAGCCTTCGGTGACGATCTCGTGCTGGCTGATGCCCGTGCCGCAGCGATGGCACCACGGCATCACATCGTGGCCTTTGTAAATCCAGCCTTGATCCGAACACTTCTTCAAGAAGCCCCAGATCTGATAGTTGTTCTCGTCGCTGAAAGTGAAGTACGATCCGCCTAAACCACCAATACCCAGTTGACCCACCACCTGCTCGACGGTTCCTTCAAACATACCGTCGGGCGCCTGATAGTTGATCGGCTGATTGGGATCTTCGCCAAGTTTGTCACGCAGCATACGGAGCTGATCCGGATCGTCCCAATTGACCCAGTAGCCCAGTCGGATCGACTGCTCGGTCTGCACGGCGGCATAGTTCAAGACGCGCTGTTTACACAGAATGACAAAAGGCGCCAGCCCGTATGCTTCGATATCGCGTTTGCTTTTGAAGCCCAGATCCTTTTCGACGTTGACCTCGACCCACAAGCCCTGGCAGTCGAAGCCGTTCTGCCAGCGTTGGTTGTAACCCTTCATCGCCCAGAAACGCTGCCAGACATCTTTGTAAGTGCGGCCCCAGGCATGATGCACACCCATCGGATTGTTGGCCGTGATCGGCCCATCCAGAAACGAATAGCGCTTCTCGGAGGCGGCCAGTTTTTCACGCAGTTTATTAAACGCCTGGGTGTCTTTCCACCATTTCAAAATGTCGCGTTCCTGCGCCGGAAAATCCACTTTGGTTGAGACAGGTTTAAAAGGCATACTTTTCTCCTACAGTTCGGTCTATCGCCTGCGATTTAGCCGCCGATTTAATGTGACCTCAAAGTGCATAAACCAACTTGAATAATCGGCGAGCTTGTGCGGTCGGCTGCAACCGCCTGTTAGGCGACGTTTTACGTGGGAATGGACAGTTTTCTCACTGTAGCCCATATTTTAATTCCAGTTGTTCTGGTTTGACGCCCTGTTTGATAAAATAATCGTAAGCTGATTTGGCTCTATTCTTCGATAATCTGAGATTATATTCATCTGTGTCAATACTGTCTGTATGACCCGAAATGTTAATCTTTGCCCCGGGATTAGCTTTAAGATATTCAGCAAAATCATTTAATACTTTATAGTCTTCCTCGCGAATCCTGTAAGAGTCAAAATCAAAATAGATTTCTGTGTTAGGAGGTTCTATACCTGAAGTACCGCCCGGTACGGATTCTGCTCCGGATCCCGGTTTTAATTCTTGTTCAATTTCAGCTTTAGGCTTAGGCTCAGATTCGGTTGATAATGAGTGTGTTGATATATTATTTCCTACGATATTAATGGTCGGATTATTCATAATTATTTGCCCATAACAGGGAAT
>JADGQE010000384.1 GCA_017882055.1 Thermoflexales bacterium | reverse complement strand
CGGCTCCGGCACGCTTCATAACTCCGCGCCAAACCTGGCATTGCGCTACCGGCGATCACTTCATTATCTTCACCAATTCGATGCCGATCCGATGCTGGTCATTTCCGAAGCCAGTGCCGGCGTGGGTGGCTACAACTCCATCGGCCTCGACGTGTGGCTGAAAGATGCCGAGTGGTACGACTCAGAGTTGATGAAAGATCGCAATGTGATCGGCTGCTGTTTGTATCAAGCGGGCGGCGCCGAGAACATCAAAGGCGCTTTCCCCGGGCTGACCACCTACATCAGCCGGACACCCACACCCGCCGTCCCGATGTCGGGCGACGACCCAGTCGTCTTTGACCCGAGCGTATATGTGATCCCGCCGGCGACGTTGCCAACTACCTATCCGACTGGCGGTCTGGAGCCTGTGCCGACTGGTCCGATCGACATTCCAACTCTGCCAGTCCCAACTGGCCCGACCGACCCAACAACGGTTACCCCGATATCGACCGACCCAACAGAGTCACTCCCAATTCCGATTGGCGAACCGGTGACGACGACGCCTGCGCCGATCGAGCCATCGACAACGCCAACTACACCACCGCCCTCGACTGGCCCGCTCGCCTTCACCGTGACCGTCGTCAATTGTCGCAACAATCCCGCTCAACACGAGGGCCTCATCGTCACATTCCAATTCAACGCGACGGGCGGCAACGGCGTGTACACATACACACACGACGGCCAGCCACTGCCCGGCCCGGTCTTCGACCGACAGGCGACCCGCAGCGGCAAGATTATCGACGACTTCGGCGTCACTTCCAGTGATGGCCAAACGATAACCAGGAAACTCTTCTTCTCGCCAAAGGATATGGACTGCCGGTAAAGCCAAAACCTTGCAAGGGTTCCAGAATCGATTGTCAATCTTCGAGCACAACCCTCGCAAGGTTTTCTGTATCAGCGGTGTTCCTTCACAAACTTCGTCGGATCGAAATAGCCCCACACCTTTGGATTGGCGCGTGAGAGAACATCGTCCCACGTATAACCCAGCGCCATCACGTAGCCATCGCACGTGCCGCGCCCGCCCGCGCTCGTCGGCGGAAATAGATTCGATCCGTCGCCGAACGATCGAATCTCCCAGTGCAAATGCGAATTATCGCCTTGATCCGTAATCTGGCCGATCACATTGCCCTGATAGACCAGCTGGCCCATCGCCACTTTGACGGCATCGATATGCCAGTAGGCCGACCAAACGTGCGATCCGTCGGCCAGCAAGTGTTCAATCACGACGACGTTGCCTTCGCTGCCGACGTTCTGCCGCCAACTCACAACGCCGTTCGCCACTGCCAATACGAGCGCGCCTTTCGCCGCACCGGGATCGACTTGATGACGGCCATCGTAAGCAAACCAATCTTCGCCGGCGTGATAGAGTTGATCGAACGGCACACGCTGTCCGTTTTGATCGACAAAGCATTTGCCCGCGCGTCCCAGGCCGGGATTCTGGACGCCGTAACGTGTATCGAAATTCAATGGACCGGTGACGTTGTAGACGTATGGCCCAAATCGATTGGGATCGAGCGGGAAATCAAAACGATCGGCGGTCGCGGGCGTAACGCGCGGCAGCGGTGATGGCGAGATAGAGGGTATGCGCGCTGGAGCAACCGGCGAAAAGTTCGCGTTCGAAACAGCGGGCACAACAGTTGAATGACTCAAGACACTCAGCAACAACGCGGCGACCAGCGCGGCAACAAAAGTCGAAGCAAAGTTGACGACCTCATTGTTGATCCATTTCACGCCGCGCACCAACCGATTGGGTGAACCGTCCGGCTCGCTGGATCGTTCAGTTTCTTGGCGGCGCATTTTGGAAAAGTAAATGCCTTGCACTGTCGCGCCGAGCAGACTATCGACCAGCGCGCCGATCAAGCCGGCTGCCAGTCCGATCGGCAGCAGCTGCCAGGTCGATCGAAACAAGGCCGCGAGCAAAGCAATCAGCAGCGCGCCGATCGCCGCCGCGAGTGTGCCCGGCAGCGTGACGCCGCCCGAGGTGCCCGGCGCGACTTCGCGGCCCGACACGATCGATCGCGGCCAGCGTTTAGCCAACACGCCCAGTTCGGTCGACCAGGTATCGGCAGTCGCTTCGGCCATCGCACCGATAAAAGCCGCCAGGCCGATCGGGTTTTGGGTCAACCCAAAATAGATCGCCGCGATCGAGGCGATGCCGCCATTTGCCAATGTCTGACCCAGATCACGGCGTCCGCTCTTCGCAAACATCACAGCGACTTCGATCTTGGCTGAGGCATTGAGGTGCGTGAGTAGAGATGAAGACACAAAGAAAACGATCAGCAGCAGCGCCAGATCCAAGCCGCCAAAACCAAAGATGGTCGTGCCGGTGATCACAGCACCCAGCCAACCCGATCGGGTGAGCATGGCACGTCGATAACCCAGGCAGCCAATGGCCGTGCTTAGGATGAGACCCAGCAACAATTGAAGCAAGAGATTGGAAGTTGGAGATTGGAAGTTGGACATTCGCGGCGATTATAGCACAGGCATTGAGCTGCCAAATGCGCGGAGTGAGCGGTCGTTCGTCCGAATCTGCAAAAGATGAGATAATAGATTGATGGAGACAAGTGCATGAAACTCAAGATCGATGAAGGTTACAGCCTGTTTGGCATCGAGGCGCTGCGCCAGCGCGTGCCGGCACTGACCGCGCAAATCGCAGGTGTGCGCGCGGCGGAAGACATCGAAGCCATTCACCAGATGCGCGTGGCCACGCGCCGTTTGCGCAGTGCCCTGACACTCTTCGAAGAATGCCTGCCGCGCAAACGCTACGCCGACTGGGAGACCGGCATCAAAGACATCACCAGGGCGCTCGGCGCAGCGCGCGACACGGATGTGCAAATCGAAGTGCTGCAACATTTTCTGGAGGGCGTCGCCGAGTCGAAGTTGCAGGTCGGCATCAACCGGCTGCTGCTGCGCCTGAAGCAGGATCGCGAGCAACTGCAAATTAAAGTGATCAAGGCGCTGGACGAGCTGCAAGCCGGCGGCATCATCGAGGAGATGAATCAGACGCTGTACGAGCGGCTGGTGCAGGCGCGGCTCGATCAGATCGATTCGCCTTCGCCCGATCTCTATCGGCGCGCCGCGGCGGCCATTAATTTGCGGCTGGAAGAATTCCTGGCTTACGACGTCTACGTTCACCAGCCCGATCGTGTGACCGAACTGCACGCGATGCGCATCGCCGCCAAGCGGCTGCGCTACACCATGGAAGTCTTCGCCTCGCTGTACGAAGACAATTTGAAAGAGTCGCTAAAAGCCGTGAAGGACGCGCAGGAAATTCTGGGCGACATTCATGATTGCGATGTGTGGGTGCAATACCTGCCGCAGTTCCTTGAAGAAGAACGCGCTCGCACGCTGGCATACTTCGGCCACGCTCGATCGGCCCAGCGCTTCACACCGGGCATTGTGCTGCTTCAGCAAAATCGGCAACAAGTTCGCAACCAACGCTATGAGGACTTCGTGAAGTTCTGGGAACGCTCGCAGGACAAGAACGTGTGGAACAGTCTGCGCGAAACGATGCAAATGCAGGTGGTCGAAGTGATCGAACTGGGTTCGCCTGAAGCAGATAACGGCCTGGAACAACCAGAAATACCGTCCACGCCTGAAGCAGATAACGGCCTGGAACAACCAGAAATACCGTCCACGCCTGAACCCGAATCAACGCCAGGCGAAACTTAGTGCGGTTTCCGAATTGATTTACGGTGTCACCCCGAGCATAGCGAGGGGTCTCTACGACAGTGGTTGAGATTCCGCCCATGTCCGGCGCAGTGCGCCGGCGCCTGGCGGGCCACCCGTGCATGGCACGGGACATGGCCTGGGCCGCCAGGCGTCGCTACGCTCGG
>JADGQE010000060.1 GCA_017882055.1 Thermoflexales bacterium | reverse complement strand
ATCGCGGCTCTGCCCGGTATACCGGGGCGCATGGAACGTATTCATGAAGGGCAGGCCTTTACGGCGCTGGTCGATTTTGCGCACACGCCCAACGCGCTCGATCGCGCCATCGCCGCGGTACGCCAGCTGACGGATGAGCGTGTCATTGTCGTATTTGGCTGCGCGGGTTTGCGCGATCGTGAGAAGCGCCTGCTCATGGGTGAAGTCGCCGGCCGATTCGCCGACAAGATCGTCATTACCGCTGAAGATCCGCGCACCGAATCGTTGGATGAGATCATGGCCGTCACCGCGCACGCCCTTGAAGCGCAGGGCCGTGTCGAAGGCGTAGACTTCTGGCGTGTACCTGATCGCGGTGCCGCGCTTGCGTTTGCGTGTTCGCTGGCCAGGCCCGGCGATGTGGTCGTGGCCTGTGGCAAAGGCCACGAACAATCGATGTGCTTCGGCACCATCGAATATCCATGGGACGATCGTGAGGCCATGCGGGCGGCGATCAAAGGCGCGCCGCTGAAAACATTGCCGACTGCGAAGATAAATTGAGCTACGAAGGACACGACGCCTGGCGCGCCAGGGAACGGCGAGAAACACGAAGAAGAATTTGATAGCCCTCGCCGTCCAACTTTCTGTTGGAGCGTTGGCGGCGCCAGATGCCGCGTTTCTTCGCGGACACAGATTCCCTCTCAATGGTAGAATAGTCCCCATGCTTGATCTCGCCATCATCATTGTCAACTACAACGTCTGCGATTTGCTGCGTGACTGCTTGAAATCTGTGTGCGCCAGCACCGATGTTAGATTTGATATATGCGTCGTCGACAACGCCTCGCCCGACGACAGCGCCGGCATGGTCGCGCGCGAGTTTCCGCAAGTCCATTTGATTCGCAATCAAGAGAACTGTGGTTATGCTGCGGCGAATAATCTTGGCTTACGTTATTTTGGCTTTGGTGAACCAGAATTCAGAATGCAGAATGCAGAATCCAGAAGCGAGAGTCAGTGGCTAACAGTCAGCGGCCAGAGATCGGATCTCGGAGATCAGGGATCAGGGATCAGAAATCAGCGATCAGAGATTCCACGCTACGCCTTGCTGCTTAATCCCGATACCGTCGTGCCGCCTGATGCTTTCGCCGGTATGATCAAATTGATGGACGAGCATCCTGAGTTCGGCGTGGCCGGGCCAAAGTTGATCCGCCTGGATGGCTCGCTCGATCTGGCCTGCCGCCGGGGCTTCCCCTCGGTCGGAGTCTCTTTCTGGCGATTGACACAGCTGAGTAAAATATTTCCGCGCAGCCCACGCTTTGGCCGGTATAATATGACGTATCTTGATCCGGATCAGCCGGCCGAGATCGATTCGGTCGTCGGCGCGTTTATGCTGGTCAGGGGTGCGGCGATCGAACAAGTGGGCCTGCTGGACGAAACTTTCTGGATGTATGGCGAAGACCTCGATTGGGCCTATCGCATTAAGCAGGCCGGTTGGCGCGTGTACTATTATCCCAGGGTCGTCGTGCAGCACATCAAACGTGCCTCGAGCGGACAAGCGAATGCCGCCGCCCGTGCGAAATACGAATTTGATCGGGCCATGTGGTTGTTCTATCGCAAGCATTACCAGGCTGGCACGGCCCGCTGGCTGGACACCCTGGTGCGTTTCGGCGTCGGGCTTAAGGGCGGGCCGCGGCTGCGGGCCGAAATGCGTGGACAAAAGTAGTGAGTAATCGTATGAAGAATAGTCGCTTTCGAACGTTATCCCTCTTGGGGTTGATGCTTACCGACGCCGTGATGATCACAGCGGCCTTCGCAATCGCGTATGCCATCCGGCGTCAAATCGCAGAAGCCGATCCCAACGTCAAACTCGATCCGTTCAGTACCTACGTTGGCCTGCTGATCGTCCAGGTGGTCGCGATTGTGATCGTCGCATTCTCGTCGCAGTTGTATCATTTGGTGCGGGCTGTCTCGCGTGTCGACGAACTCTATGCCGTGTTCGGCGCGGTGTCGATCGGCACGATGATGTCCGTCGCGATGTCGACGCTGCTGTTCAAAAACCTCGAATTCGATTTTCCGCGCACGCTGATCATCTATGCGTGGCTCTTGACGATTCTGCTGGTCACGCTGGGCCGCTTGCTCTATCACGTCATCGTGGCGAGACTTCAGGCGCGTGGGGTGGGGCGCGATCGGGTGTTGATCGTCGGCACGGGCGACATCGGCCGGCTGGTGTTAGACAAGATCAAAGGCTCGCCTTATCTGGGCTATGAAGTCGCCGGCTTTGTGGTCAAGAATGGTAGCGGCAACGGCAACGGTCATGCCATTGGCGATCCCAAACCGATCGAGGAATTAGGCGCGCCCGTACTGGGCAGTGCCGATGAACTGCCGCAATTGATCGATCGCTGTCAGATCGACGAAGTGATCATCGCCTTGCCGGAAGCCTCGCACGTGGAAATTCTCGATCTGATTTCCAAATGTTCCAAAGCCTCGTTGAGCATCAAAGTATTCCCCGATGTGTTCCAGATCATCGCCACCCAGGTTTCGATCGATGATTTAGGCGGCCTGCCGCTGCTCAGCATCCGTGATATACGGCAGCGCGGCTGGCGGGTGGCCGTCAAACGCATGATGGATATGGTCGGCTCGGCAGCCGGTCTGGTGTTGTTCTCACCGCTCATGTTCTTGATCGGTATTCTGATCAAACTGGAATCGCCCGGTTCGGTCTTTTATCCTCAAGAACGCATGGGGCTGGATGCTAAACCTTTCTTGATGATCAAATTCCGATCGATGCGCCAGGATGCTGAAGCGCAGGGACCGGGCTGGACGCGTCCCGATGATCCCCGGCGCACTCGATTGGGCGCCTGGCTGCGCCGGCTCAACGTCGACGAACTGCCGCAGTTGATCAACGTGCTGCTCGGCGAGATGAGCCTGGTCGGGCCGCGGCCTGAACGCCCCATCTACGTGGATCAGTTTCGGCGTGCCATCCCGCGCTACATGGAACGGCACAAGGAAAAGTCCGGCATGACCGGCTGGGCGCAGGTCAACGGCTTGCGCGGTGACACCTCCATCGTGGAACGCACCAAATATGATCTGTGGTATATCGAAAACTGGTCACTGCTGCTGGACATCAAGATTGTGATCCGGCAAGTCTTCCGCCTCTTCATCGATCGCAGCGCTTACTAAAATCCGCTAGTGCACGCGGGTGTAATACCTCAGGGGTTACATTGACCACGGAGAACACGGAGAACACAGAGTTTTTCTTCGTGCCCTCCGTGCGCTCCGTGATTTGAAACCGCAGGTGAACTTCCGCCGCGTCGCACTAGTTCTTCTTTATAAATGCCCTCAGCCTGCGTCCGCACAGATGATCGCGGAACGTGGGCTGGCGTGCCAGTTTTGTACCACGCATAGATTTTTCTTGACATGCTTCTCTAGAGACGGTATAATTTATCTCAATAAGATTAGCACTCTCGTATTGAGAGTGCTAATCCATTAGCGGGGATTGAAGTCGTAACAATGACCGAACTTACCTCACGTCAACAACTTATTTTAAGCCTCGTCGTTCGCGAATATGTCGGCAGCGAAACGGAAGGCGAAAGCGGCGCTCGCAAAGTGCAGCCGGTTGGCTCCAAAGTACTGGTCGAGCGCTACAAACTGGACCTCTCATCGGCGACGATCCGCAACGAATTGGCCCAGCTGGAAGCACGCGGCTATCTCACCCATCCGCATACTTCGTCGGGCCGCATCCCGACGGACGCCGGTTATCGCTACTTCGTGGAATGGCTGATGGACGATGACGAATTGCCGCCGGAAGAGCAGCGCAAGATTGAACATCAGTTTCATCAAGCCCGGCTCGATCTGGAACAGTGGATGCGGCTGGCTTCGTCGGTGCTGGCGCGAGCTTCGGGCGGTGTGGCGCTGATCACCGCGCCGCGTGCCCCGCAGGCGCACGTCAAGCATTTGCAGCTCATCTCCACACAGGGCCGCCTGGTCCTGCTGATTTTGGTTTTGCTGGATGGCACCGTTAAACAGGAGATGTTGACGCTGGCCGATCCGCTCAACCAGGCCGATCTGGACGAGGTTTCCGAGCGATTGAATTCACTGTTTAGCGGACGCATGGCCGAAGAGCTCACGGCTCGCCGATCGGATCTGTCTGCGCTCGAAGCCGATGTCACGGCCTGTGTGATCAACATGCTGCGCCGCGCCGATGAATGGGCGGCTGCCGATGTCTATCGCGATGGCTTAGGCGAGGTCATGCGCAAACCTGAATTTGAAGCACGTGAAGCCGCCGAGGGACTGCTCAAAGTTTTTGAAGAGCGCTCGCTGCTGGAAGAGGTGCTCGACACGGCGCTCAATCCGGTGGTCAGCGGTGTGCAAGTGGTGATCGGTAGTGAAGGCCGCTGGGCCGAACTGCGCGATTGCAGCCTGGTGCTGGCCCGCTATGGCTCGCCCAATCGAGCGGCGGGCGCGTTAGGCGTCGTCGGCCCTACCCGGATGCACTACGGTCGATCGATCTCGGCGGTGCGCTATGTGTCGGTGTTGATGACGAACCTCATCTCAGACATATTCTAATCCGCAAGGAGTGGGAAGACAGTGACCGATGAAGAACCTGTAGAAGAAAAACCAAACGAGGCGAGGAATGGATCGGAAGAAGCTATACTGGAGGTGGAGCATAACGAAATCATTGAGGAAGTTGATCCTGTTAAAGCCCTGACGGACGAACTGACCCAGACTAAAGCGCAGGCCGCCGAATATTTGGATGGCTGGCAGCGCGCCCGCGCCGAGTTTGCCAACTACAAGCGTCGGACCGAAGCCGAGCGGACTGAGCTGCTCGTATCGGCCGGGGCCGACGTCCTGATTCGCATTCTGCCGGCGGCCGATGATTTCGATCGCGCCGTGCAGACCCTGCCCGCTGATCTCAAAGACAACGCGTGGGTTGCCGGCGTGATGTTGGTTCAGCGCAAGCTGGCGAATGGGCTGGACTCATCCGGCGTGAAACCGATTCCGGTCCAACCCGGCGACACCTTCGATCCCAATATTCACGAAGCGGTCACGCAGGAAGATTCTGAGCAGTTTGCCGGCGGGCAAATCATCGGCGAAGTGCAGCATGGTTACAAAATGGGCGAGCGGGTGCTTCGTCCGGCGATGGTGCGCGTGGCACGGTAGGCGCAAATCGACACCTGGTGGGCCACCCCGCTCCAGTGGAGCGGGGGCATGGCCTGTGTTCGCCGTGGGCTGACACACCCGTCGGCCCCTACGCTATAAAAATCATTTCAGTAAACGGAGAAAATCATGAGTAAGATTATCGGTATCGATCTGGGCACCACTAACTCGGTCGTCGCAGTGATGGAGGGCGGCGAGCCGGTGGTCATTCCGTCGTCCGAAGGGGCGCGGCTGGTCCCCTCGGTGGTGGCTGTCAACCCCAAGACGCACGAGCGCAGTGTGGGACAGGTGGCGCGGCGGCAAGCCGTCATCAATCCTGAGAACACCATTTTCTCAGTCAAGCGCCTGATGGGTCGCAAATACAAAGACGAGCAAGTGCAGAAAGCTTTGAAGCGCCTGCCGTATCGGATCAGCGAAGCGCCCAACGGCGATTGCCGCCTGGGCATGGATGCCAAAGAATATTCGCCGCCTGAAGTCTCGGCCATGATTTTGCAGAAACTCAAGCAAGACGCTGAAGCGTATCTGGGCGAGACGGTCACTCAAGCGGTGATCACGGTGCCCGCCTACTTCAATGACTCGCAGCGGCAAGCGACCAAAGACGCCGGCAAGATCGCCGGCCTGGAAGTGCTGCGCATCATCAACGAGCCGACCGCGTCGGCGCTGGCCTACGGGCTTGATTCGAAGAAAGATGAAGTCATTGCCGTGTATGACCTGGGCGGCGGCACGTTCGATATTTCGATCCTCGACGTGGGCGACGGCGTGTTCGAAGTCAAGTCGACCAACGGCGATACGTTCCTGGGCGGCGACGATTTCGATCAGCGGGTCATCGATTACGTGGCCGACGAGTTCAAGCGCGAGCAGGGCATCGATCTGCGGAGCGATCGGCAGGCGTTGCAGCGCTTGAAAGAAGCCGCCGAAAAAGCCAAGATTGAACTGTCGACGTTGATGGAGACTGAAGTGAATCTGCCGTTCATTACGGCCGATGCCTCCGGCCCCAAGCATTTGCAGATCAAACTCACCCGCTCGAAGTTGGAACAAATCACGGCTGATTTGATCGAGCGCTCGATCGCCCCGTGCCGCCGCGCACTGGAAGATGCCGGCCTTGCGCCGGACAAGATCGCCGAAGTGGTGTTGGTGGGCGGCATGACACGTATGCCCGCGGTGGTCGATTCGGTGCGCAAGTTCTTCGGGCGCGAGCCGCACAAGGGCGTCAATCCCGATGAAGTGGTGGCCGTGGGCGCGGCGATTCAAGCGGGCGTCCTCGGCGGTGAAGTCAAGGATGTGCTGCTGCTCGATGTAACGCCGCTGTCGTTGAGCATCGAAACCCTCGGCGGCGTGGCGACGGCGTTGATTCAGCGCAATACGACGATCCCGACCAAGAAAAGCCAGGTCTTCTCGACCGCGTCGGATGGTCAGACCAGTGTCGAGATTCACGTCACGCAGGGCGAGCGCCCGATGGCGAGCGACAACAAGACGCTGGGCAAGTTCATCCTCGATGGCCTGCCGCCCGCGCCGCGCGGCATGCCGCAGGTCGAAGTCACGTTCGACATCGATGCCAACGGCATCTTGAATGTGTCGGCGTCGGACAAAGCGACAGCCCGCAGCCAGCACATTACCATCACGGCTTCGTCGGGCCTGTCCGACGACGAAGTCAAGCGGATGGTTAAAGATTCCGAGAAGTTTGCGGCGGAAGATGCCAAACGCAAGGAACGGATCGAGGCGCGCAACAACGCCGACAACATGGTCTATACGGCCGAGAAGACGCTGCGCGATCTGGGCGACAAAGTTCCGGCCGACGTGAAGATCGAAGTTGAAACCAAAGCGACGGCATTGAAGGGCTTCCTCGAATCGGCCAATGTCGAAGAACTGAAGCGCAAAACCGATGATCTGGCGCAGTCTGTTCAGAAGATCGGCGCGTCGATGTATCAGCAGCCCGGCGCGGGTGATGCGACTCCGCCCCCGCCTGGCGGCAGTCCTGGCCCGACCGGCCCTGGCGGCGATGACGACGTGATCGACGGTGAGTTTAAGAAAAACTAAATCAATGCAGAATGCATAAGGCTTAATGCATAAAGTGTGAAGGTAGATGTGCATTCTGCATTGAGCATTCAGAATTGGTGTTATCAATGGCTGCACGTAAACGGGATTACTACGAAGTTCTGGGCGTCGAACGCGGCGCCAATCCGGACGAGATCAAAAAAGCGTACCGCAAACTCGCGCGCCAGCATCATCCGGATGTCAACAAGGCGGCGGATGCCGAAGCCAGGTTCAAGGAACTGAATGAGGCTTACGAAGTCTTATCGGACGAGAAGAAGCGTTCGGCTTACGATCGCTTTGGGCATGCGGCCACTGATAGCACCTTCGGTGGGGGCGCCGGCGGCTTCACCGGTTTTGGCAGCGGCGGGCTGGGCGACATCTTCGAGGAGTTCTTTGGTTTCGGCGGACGCACGGCCAACCGGCGCACACCCCGGCGCGGCGCAGACCTGCGCTTCGATATGTCGATCGCGTTTGAAGAAGCGGCCTTTGGCCTCGAACGTGAGATCGAAGTGGCGCGCGCGGAAGCGTGTTCGCGCTGCAAGGGGCGCGGCGCGGAGCCGGGCACGACCCCGTTGAAGTGCAGCACCTGCAATGGCACCGGCGAAGTGCGGCGCGTGCAGCAGTCGCTGCTGGGATCGTTCGTCAATGTCACAACGTGCCCCGCCTGCCGTGGCGAAGGCGAAACGATCTCGATCCCGTGCAGCCAATGCCGGGGCAATCGGCGCGTGCGCGTGGCGCGCAAACTCAGCGTCAAAGTTCCGCCCGGCGTCGATAGCGGCACGCAAATCCGATTAACCAACGAGGGTGAACTTGGCGAATTCGGCGGGCCGCCCGGCAATCTGTACGTGGTGCTGGATGTGAAGCCGCATGTTTACTTTCGCCGCCGCGAAGACGACGTGGTGCTGGAAGTGCAAGTCAACGTGGCGCAGGCGGCGTTGGGCGATGAGATCAAGATTCCAACGCTCGATGGCGAAGAGCAGATCGCGATTCTGGCGGGGACTCAGACGGGGCGCGTGGTCTCGATCAAGGGCAAGGGCATCCCGCATTTGCGGCGGCCCGGCCGCGGCGATCAACTCGTCGTCGTGCAGGTTAGCACGCCGACGAATTTGACGCCCGAACAGCGTGAACTGTTTGGGAAGCTGGCCAAAACGCTGGGCAAGGAAGTGATTCCGCAAAACGAAAAAGGCTTCCTCGATAAATTGCGGGACTTGTTTACGGTGTAGGCGGCAAGATCAGGGATCAGGGATCAGGAACGCCGGCCCAAATTGGTCGGCGTTGTTGTTGGGGTAAGTCAGATTGGCAACTGGTTACACATCGACGTCCGTCACCCTCGGCGTTTTCTGCTATACTTATCGCAGATAAGAGTCATAGGAGTCGCGCCATGCTCAAAACAATTGATGCAGTGTTTGATGGCAAGGTGTTCCGCCCAAAAGCGCCGCCACTGCTTGAACCGAATACGCCCGTGCGTTTGACGTTTGAAACAGTGCTGCCGGAAGCCGAACAGACTACGTCTTTTTTGCAGGCGGCACGTTCGCTCAGCCTCGAGGGCCCCGCGGACTGGTCTGCCAAATTGGAGACGTATCTATACGGCGGCGAGGAGCAGCATGGCCAGTGAGGTGTTCCTTGACACTGCGTATGCGATCGCGTTGTCCGCGCCAGGCGATCTCTTTCACCAACGCGCGCTTGAGTTGGCCGATCAATTAAGCGCGTCGCGGACATCACTGATCACAACACGCGCTATCCTGCTCGAAATTGGCAACTCGCTGTCCCGGCAACGCTATCGTCGCGCTGCCATCAAGTTACTGGACTCACTTGAAGTTGATCCCAGTGTCGAAATCGTGCCATTTTCGGAAGAACTTTACTCGCGGGCGATACAGTTATTTCGCGAACGGCTCGATAAGGAATGGGGACTGACTGACTGTATTTCGTTTGTCGTCATGCAGGAACGAAGAATTACCGGCGCCTTGACGACCGACGAGCATTTTCTACAGGCGGGGTTTCGGGCATTGATGCGAGAAGAATGAAACGGCAATACGACTTCACAGGCGGCGCGCACGGCAAATACATCAGGACCTCGCGCGAAGAAGGTTACACCATCCGCGTTTATCATGACGATGGTACATTCACTGAGAAGCGTGCGTTAGGTGAAAAGGCCGTTGTCCTTGAACCGGATGTCTGGGAATATTTTCCGGATTCCAAGTCGGTCAACCGCGCCTTGCGAGCATTAATTTCCATCGTGCCAGAGAAGCGGAAAGTCGCTGTCAAGAAAGGCCGCAAGAGCGAATACAAGATGTAGTGGTCCGTTAGCGCAGTGCGCGATAAATTCGATGCCGACGTGACACTCAATAACAAGAGCGCCGAAGCGAAGTCGGCGCTCTTGTTTTCATTCTTCGAGTGCGCAGACTATTCAATCCACAACGACCGCATTGACAGCGATCCCATCGTCACCTTATCCGCAAAGAAGCGAATGTGCTCTTGTTTGTCCTGCAAAGCCAGGATGTAGAGCAGCGGCAGATAGTGTTCGTTGGTCGGAATTGCCAGGCGTGCGGCCTGTCCCAGATTCTGATAATGGACAATTGGATCATGGTTGCCTGCGACCATCAACTGTTTGAGGGTTTCATCAAATTCGATGGCCCAATCATAGGCCGTGCCAGCTTGAAAGACGGCGCGCCGCAAATTGTGGACGATGTTGCCGCTACCCAGGATCAAGACGCCTTTGTTCCGAAGCGCCTGTAGCTCTTTGCCGAGCGCGTAGTGAAATTCCGGCTGTTGCGTTCGATCCAGACTGAGTTGGACGACGGGAATATCGGCTGCGGGAAACATTCGGCACAAGACCGACCAGGTGCCATGATCGAGTCCCCAGTCTTCATCCAAACGCACTTGAGTTTGCTGCACCGTTGCCTGAGCCAGCCGCGCGAGATCGGACGAACCGGGCGCGGCATATTCCAGCGCGTACAACTCGGGTGGAAATCCGCCAAAGTCGTGGATGGTTTTGGGTTTGTCCATTCCGGTGACTTGCGTACCGGCGGTTTCCCAATGGGCTGAAATGCACAAAATCGCTTTGGGCCTTGGCAAGGCCTGGCCCGCTTCGGCCCAGGCGCGGCTGAATTCGTTGTCTTCAACCGCATTCAGCGGGCTGCCATGGCCTACGAATAGGGCCGGCATCTTTTGATCCGTATCGGCAAAAGCGTCCTGCAATTCTTGTAGGGGTTGGTTTAACGACATCGTAGATGCTCCGCGTGCAATTTACCCTGCTACGATAATCATAACATACGCTCGCTGCAAAATGCGTCAGGGATAGCAACACGTTGTCGCATCTGTTATACTTGGCAGCAATCACGCAAATACAAACGAGGTTTCATGTTATTAGGTCAGCAATCAGCGGTCAGCAATCAGCAATCCAATGAGTGGCTTGAAGTCTGTGTAATGACGGAAGCCGAAACCGCCGAAGCCGTCTCGGAAGTATTGAGCCGCTATGCGCCGAATGGTGTGGCGATCGAACAGACGGCGCGTGACATCGACGGCGCAGACGAAGGCGCAGCGCAGCAACTCGAAGCGATCGTGGCAGTGCGCGCTTACTTGCCCATCGACGACGAGGTGGCTGCCCGGCGGCGACAGATCGAAGAGGCGCTGTGGCACCTGGGGCAGATCGCGCCTATTCCCGAGCCGACCTTTCGCACCGTAGCCGAAAGCGATTGGGCCAATGCCTGGAAGGAACACTATCACGTCGTCCATCTGGGCGAGCGTTTCGTGATTAAGCCCTCGTGGCGTGAATACACAGCGAAGCCGGACGAGATCATGATCGAACTCGATCCGGGCATGGCCTTCGGCACGGGATTGCATCCGACGACGCAGATGTGCCTGGCCGCGATCGAGAAATACTTGCAGCCCAGGCTGGTGGCGCTCGATCTCGGCACCGGGTCAGGCATTCTGGCGATCGGTGCGGCGAAGTTAGGCGCGGGATCGATCGTGGCGATTGACAACGATCCGGTCGCGGTGAAAGCAGCGGCTGAAAATGTGAAGGCGAATGGCGTTGACGCGATCGTCCAGGTTGGACTCGGATCGTTGGAGCAGGCCGCGGCCAACAACGCGACCTACGATCTGATCATTGTCAATATTCTGGCGCGGGTGATCATTCAACTGTGCGAGGAGGGCCTGGGCCGCGTCGTCCGATCGGGCGGGCGGGCGATCTTCGCCGGGTTGATCGATACACAGGAGTACGGCGTGCGTGAGGCGCTTGTATCACAGGGGTTGCGCGTCATCGATCGACTTCAGGAAAAAGATTGGGTGTGCCTGATCGCGCAGCGCGAAGGCTGATGGAAACAAAAGAGGCCGACGGATTCAGTCGACCTCATCTTGAGGAAAGCAAGCCCAGCCCGCGTAAGTCACGCAGGGGGCAATAAGACAATCGTAAATCAAAACTAGCCAAAGGGCGCAGACGGGCTCTTGAAGCGATAGGTAATGCGGCCTTTGCTGAGGTCGTAGGGCGACATCTCAACCTTCACGCGATCGCCCAGCAGAATGCGGATGTAATAGCGCCGCATCTTGCCCGACAAATAACCCATGACGGTGTGATCGTTATCGAGTTTGACGGTGAACATGGTGTTGGGCAGCGCCTCGATGACGACACCCTCGACCTCGACCTTGTCCTCTTTGGCTTTCATTGCAACGTCGTGTTTTGCCATACTTTTTCTCCTGCCAGCCATGGCTGGCAAAAAAACCGGGGCGCATTGCTTTCCGGCATTGCACCCCAGATCCCATCGCTACGGATACCTGATCAGCGTCATGCGAGCATGGTGAACATCCGCCTTAATTTGGTGCGGGATTGCCGGATAGCCAACTTAGTATACCCGATTGGACGATGACGGTCAAATGGCCGGCCGGCGTCGAGTCAGCAGCAGGATCAGCACGACAATGACGGCGCCAACCAGCAGAGCCACCGGCACAGAGAATTCGGTGACGGGCGAACTCATTGGCGGAATGACGATGGGCGTAGCGGTCGGTACAGGTGTTTCAGTCGGTTCAGGCGTTGGTGTGAAGGTGGGTGCCGGCGTGGCCGTCGGCGTCGCAGTGGGCGTGGCGGTCGGCGTAGGCGTTATCGTCGGCGTCCGCGTGATCGTCGGCAGAACGGGCGTGGCGATTCGCACCGGTTGTGCGTCCACATCGGCGGTGGTGGGCTGCAACACATCGCCGCCGGCAAACACGTCGAGCAAACCATTCGCGATCACAAAAGCCTGATTTGTGCCCAGCGCGAGCCTGGCCGAGCGTAGATCGAGTGCAACGACGGCATTGTCGCCGATCACGGTTGCGCCGTTTGCGTTGATTTCGATGGCGGTGTTCTGCGTCAGGCCCAGCGCCAGCAGATCGGGTTTGCGATAAGCCAGCGAAAACAGACGGCCCCAACGATTGTCGTTGAGGATTTGCGGCTCGATCGCTACTTTGAGAAAACTTAGTCCAGTGCTGATCGTCGTGGTATTCTGCAGAAACGATTTCTGCGTGGCGAGCTCGGCGCCGCCGGCGTCGGGCGGCGTCGGTCCATGGGCCGAGTAAATCGCGCCCAGGATCGCCGCGGCGGCATTGTCGGCCAGCACCGGCGTGCCGCTCAGCCAGGC
>JADGQE010000059.1 GCA_017882055.1 Thermoflexales bacterium | reverse complement strand
TGTTTCATCAAGTGGTTCTCTCAGCACTACTGCACGGACAAAGAGCACGCCCAGAAGCATCTCGAAGAGCAGTTGAAGGTCAGTCTGTGGAGATAACTCTCCGCGTGCGATGGCACGGTCGAACAAGGGCCGTAGCCAGGGATAACGATGCTGCCAGTAATTCTTGGGATAGGAACCGATGGAAGGCGCATTTCTGGAAACGAAGGTCATCTGAAGAAGAGCTTGTCCAACAGCAGACCGAAGAAAAGCCGAGAGATATCGCACAAGCTGAATCAGGTCAGAACGCAGGGTTCCGGTATCAGGAATAGGAAATTCTTTTGTCACCTGGTTTTCTACTGCATCCAAGACGAGCTGTTCCTTTGTTTCCCATCGACGGTAAATCGAGGTTTTGTGGATACCTGCACGCTGGGCAATCGCGGTAAAGCTCAGTGCCTCATACCCCTGTTTTTGTAACAACTCGAGAGTGGCCTCAAACACGGCTGTCTGCACGCGAGCGCTACGACCACCCAACCGGCGACGCCTATCTGGAGACTTCTTAGTCATTTGAGCTGGAGCGAGGGCAGATGCTTTGCGCGGGCGCTGTGTACTCATAGCTTCACTATACTCTCCTTTCTTGTTTAAAGCAACGGATTGTTGCATTTATAAGATAGCTGTGGTATATTTAACGCAACACTTTGTTGCGTTAACCGAGACCTTTCTGAAGCCGATGGTTCCAACTGGCTGGCTCACTCATAAAGAAGCCTCAAGATAAGAAAGAAGGGCTGCATGACACAAACACAATCTACTCGCGCCCTTGGCGCATCCGGGCTGACCGTCTCCCCGCTCGGTGTTGGGACAAACAAATGGATATATGGCAAGAATGATGAGCGGGTGCTCCAGGTCTTCCAATCCTCCTTCGATGCTGGAGTCTGTTTTTTCGACACGGCGGAGGTCTATGGGTTTGGCAAATCAGAACGACTGCTGGGAGAATGCTTGAGGCGCAGCGAGCACCAAGCTGTGATCGCCAGTAAATTTGCTCCTATGCCGACACGCCGATTGGACAAAGCACTGGACGCGAGCCTGTCGCGCTTGGGCCTGCAGACACTGGATGTCTATTTTATCCATTTTCCATTGGGGAGGATCGAAGCGCTGATGGATCAAATGGCCCAGGCGGTCCAGAAGGGCAAAATCCGGGCCGTGGGGGTGAGTAACTTCTCGACCTCGCAGATGCGGCGGGCCGCAGATCGCCTTGCGCGTTACAACATTCCGCTGGCGGCCAATGAGGTTCAGTACCATTTGTTGCATCGTCAGCCGGAAGTCAACGGGATCTTAGATGCCTGTCGGGAACTCAATGTGGCCTTAGTCGCGTATCTTCCCCTGGCAAGTGGACGACTCACAGCACGCCCGTCTCAACCCGCACCGGCTCGTTCTTCCTCTTCCAACAAGAGCCACACAGAGCTACAGGAGATCCTCCAGACGATTGCCGAGAGGCGGGGAAAAAGCGTCAGTCAGGTCATGTTGAATTGGCTTTTACGCAGGGATGAACATATCATTCCTATTCCAGGAACCACCAGTGCCGCCCACGCGTTGGACAACGCCGAAGCGCTGAACTGGGAATTGAACGACGAAGAGTTTACTTCTATTGACCAGGTTTCTTCTCCCTGGAAGCGGTAGCTGCCATCGAAAAGCGAGCGGTGCGGTCGGAGCTGAACCTGCATCTCTCGGAGAACTGGTTCTTCTCAGACAAAGGCTCGGTGATGCACGCCAGACCTGACCCCGGCGCAACCTGCGCCGGACTTCACGCTCAGATCTTGCCTGCACACTTCAGTCATGGTCTACAACTGGCGCATGTCCAACTCGACGAACTCCTCACCCACGCCCGTCAAGCCGCGCACGATCTGCTCTTCGAGACTGTGCTTGCCGCTATAGCGTAGTGTGCCCGGCCACTGCGCCCGATAGTCATCAAACGTATCCTGCTCGGCCTGTCGGGCCAATTCAATCCGATCGGCCAGAAACAGTACGCGCGAAATCAGACCGGCCTGAAACCAGCGTTTGATCACCGTCGTGATGGTCGGCGTCTTGCCGGTGCTGGTTGCCATCTCAAACAACATGCGGCGGCGTCCAGCGGCGAGGGCCGCATCGGCCGCACGCAAACAATCGAGTTGATAAGGATATGGCGAAATCTCATCGCCCTTGAAGCGAAAGTGTGCCGGATAAGGCACCGCCGCCAGCGATTGAATGAGATCGCCTCGACGGTGCTGCTTCAGATTGGCGCGGCGTTCCAGATCGGCCTGCGTGGGCAGACCCAGAATCGGGCGCGCGTCGCCGTCGGCGTAATCCCATAGATAATGATCGGTACCGTTGCTGAGGATGACGAAATGAACGGGCAGCGATTGCGCGTAAGCGCGAGCCTGATCTTTGGCGGCGTACGGATCGATCGAGAAGCGCTTGGCTTCAATCACAGCCAGCGGGCGGCTGCGCGAGTCTTTCAACACGTAATCGGCGCAACGCGCGTTAAGCTTTCCACTCGCGCCCGTCGGCGGTGATGACGGTTATCCAATTGTCTGTCTTGCGAATGCGGAGGCGGAGTTCGGCCATCAGCAAGCGCAACGCATTCTTGTTCATGGGTCGATCATACTGCACCAGAAACAGCGGTGCGTCAGGGTCTTCTCCATCTTCTCGCTCGGCCAGGTAACGCCACAGCGTGCGTCGAGCAGATTTGCCCAGAAAGACGGTCCGGCCTTTACCCCCTTTCGCCCCACCCAGGCGACCATGTTTCACTTGGACCTTGCCGGTTTTCAGATCGACATCCCCAACTTTCAACGCCGACAACTCGGAGGCGCGCAGGCCAGTGTCGAGCAGCATCATGATCATCGCTTGGTCACGCTTTGCGGTCGATCGGCGCATGATGAACTTGCGGCGATCAATCGGTTGGGCCTCTTTGCAAAGTTCGCAGGCTTTGAGTAGCGCCTCGACCTGTTCTTTGGTAAAGGGTTCGATCGGCGCTTCTTCAAACTTCGGAGCCGGGACGGCCTTGATCGGATTGAGCAGATCGAACTCACGACTGGCCCAGGTGAAGAAGGCCGACAGGCTGATGTAGAAATTGTGGATCGTCTTCGAGGACAGGTTTGCAGGATTGGCGGTGATTCGGCGTGGTTTGTAGTCAGTTCACAGCCACGCGAAGTAGTTCTGCACGGTCTGTGAATTGATCTTGCTGACTGGAATATCGGTGGTGTATTCCAGCCACAGCTTCAGATCGTGTTCGTAACTGTGCAGGGTATTGGGACTCAAGCCTTCAGCAGTTTTGTACTGCAGGAAGCCAATAATGGCTTTGGACAGAGACAACGAGCCCGACGGTCTACGGTTCATGTGAAACCCCTCCTGGGTGGATAGGTCCGTGAACCGGAGACCGTCGGGCCAACGAAAACACCGTAGCCCGAAGGTCTACGGTGTTAGTCAGTAGCGGGGACAGGATTCGAACCTGTGACCTCCGGGTTATGAGCCCGACGAGCTGCCACTGCTCTACCCCGCGATGTTAGTGCGCCAACTCTGTTGGCGAGGAGGATTGTACCACGCGGAACTACGCCCGTCAAGGAATCGGGCGCGTGTTCCCAAACAACGCTGTCCGCCATTCACTCACCGGATCATTTGGAACCTGCGGACCTGGTGCAGGGTTGACGCTTGAGATCCCTGGTTGATCGGCGGATACAGGCACCACTACAACCTCACCCGGTTTAGCTAAACGGGCGAGCCGCGCCCAGTGCTCTACGTACTCATCCGATTGAATGTACTTCTGCAGCGCCAACAAAGCGGCTTGCTGCGTTTTCTCGACACTGATCTGGTTGTGCAGTGAATCTTCTTCAGCGGCCAGGTCGCGGCTGAGCACCAGACGCGAGTTAAACTCGGCCAGGAGCGGCAGGGACAACACGATCACGAGAAACAACCACAGCACGGGTGAGTGCAAGATGGCAAGGCGTCGATCGTTGGACATCGATTCACCTGCTTCAAAATAAAATCCCAGGGCGGGCCTGGGATTCGGTAGAGTGCCGAAGCGGGGATTTGAACCCCGATGAGGGAACCCTCACTACGCCCTGAACGTAGCGCGTCTGCCAATTCCGCCACTCCGGCGTTTGCAAAGTCATTTTACCAGAATGGATCGATTTGTCAAGCATTCGGCTTTGCAGCTCGCTTACATTTTGATGGGCAGGAAGAAAAATGCCAGCGCGACGATCGCGTAGACGACCAGCAGCATTGCACCCTCCAGCCAATTCGATTCGCCGTCCAGCGAGACAAACGCGGCGATGACGGCCGCGGCGGTCAAACTGATCATTTCGTAGCCGTTGAATTCGAGTGTTAACGGATGGCCCATCAACAAACTGATGAAGACGAGCACCGGCGCGACGAACAACGCGATCTGCAAGCTCGAGCCCAGCGCGATCGATAGGCTCAGGTCCATTTGGTTCTTCACGGCCACTTGCATGGCCACGATGTGTTCGGCCACGTTGCCGATAATGGGCACGATGATGATGCCCACGAAGAATTCGCTGAAGCCGAGCACTTTCGTAACCGGCTCGACTGCGCCAACGAGAAACTCACTCATCAGCACAATGCCGATGGTCGCCAGTGCCAGCACACCCACGGCCTGGCGTGTGCTCCACCGCGATCCAGCGCGCGGCGGCTGAATGCCTGGCCCGGCCTCGGTCGCTTCGGGCTGTTTGGATCGCAGTGAGTACACGATCGACAGGACGTAGATAATCAACATTGCCGCCGCCGCGGTCAGGCTCAGCTCTTCGACGCGCGTCGTGTCCGGTTCAATGGCCGCGTTGAAGATCGAGGGCACACTGATGGCGATCACCGCCAGGATCGTCAGCGTGGCATCGAGTCCGATGTGGCCTCGATCGAACCTTTGCAGCCCGTTCTTGAGTCCGCCGGCTAAGATGCTGAGACCCATCACCAGCAGCAAGTTGCCCAGGATCGATCCAATGATCGATGCGCGCACCAGCTCCAGCAGCCCGGCCTGAATCGCAAATAAGGTGATGATTAATTCGGCGGCATTGCCCAGTGTGGCATTGAGCAGCCCGCCGATGCGCGGCCCGGTCTTCTCGGCTAACACTTCAGTCGCCTCGCTCAACACCCCGGCCAGCGGAATAATCGCCAGCGCCGACGCGGCAAAGATGATCAACTCATTGCCGTGTGCCAGTTCAGCCACTAAAGCGATCGGGAAAAAGATCAATAGCCAGCGTAAGCTCTTCATGTCATCTCCTGAGATCAGTCAGGCCTGATTCGAAAATAAAGAGGCCGGCGCGCCGGCCGGAATCAGAACGCGCAGCGCTTTTGGAACAACTTCGATGCTGATCGGTGTGCGACCGAAAGGCTCGGCATCGACGTGCACCGGACATTTGCGCCGGGCCGCGATGCTGATGTGCCGGCCGCGCCGGCTGACAATCTGCGGATCGCGTGAGGTGCGGCCCAGCAAGACGTTGACAAACGAGTGGGTTGCTTCGACGAAGCTATTGCCCTTAACGAGATAGACATCCAGCAGACCATCGTCGAGTATCGCGTTGGGCGCGGCGACGACAAAGCCGCCGTAGAGCCGAATGTTGCTGATCAAGACCATCAACGCGCGGCACTTGATGCGCTGGCCGTCGATGATCACCACCATGCGCGTGCCGCGATACTGCAGCGCAATCCCGAACGCACGCAGCGCGTAGCCCACCATGCCCAACCGTTTGAGCCAGGGCGGCCGCGGCTCAATGCTGGCCGTCACATGCGCATCCAGCCCTATGCCTGACCACAACATGAAGTAGCGATCGGCGGCGCGGCCCAGATCGATCGGGCGGACGATCGCGCGGCTCATCAGGCGCGCCGCTTCGATCAAACCATCCGGTCGCAGCACCGTCGGGATCGGCAATCCGATCTGTCTGGCCCATACATTGGCGGTGCCGCTCGGCAGCACGCCCAGGGCAACCTCACTGAGCGCCAGCGCGTTGGCGATTTCGTTCAGGGTACCATCGCCGCCCGCGGCGAGTACGACGTGTTGACCCTGATCACGCGCCTGCGCGGCGAGACGACCGGCGTCGCCGCGCTGCGTCGTCGTTTGCAGATCGACTTGCCAACCACAGGCGCGCAGCGCCTCGAGGGCGTTCGGCAGCAGCGCGCGCACGTCGCGTGTGCCGGAGACCGGATTGCAGATCACCGTGGCGCGTGTGCTGGAAACGAGCGGCAGAAATTCGGGCATAGCGGTTTGGCGGCAAAGATATTTTTAACGTAACGGGCTGCCGGTGCAGGCTTCATTATACGGGAAAGTCCCGTCCTCTGGCAACTGGTCATCTTTTGGCAATTTGCGGTACAATAACGCCACCTCATTCACTTTCATCGAGCGATGATACATGTCGGAATTCGTTCTCAACGGTCGCTATCGTTTGTTAGCTCAGATCGCCAGCGGCGGCATGGCGGTGATTTACAAAGCCCACGATGTGATGCTCAATCGCGTCGTCGCCGTGAAGGTCTTGCGCGATACGTTTGCCAACGATCCAGGTTTTCGCGCGCGCTTTCAAAACGAAGCACAGGCTGCCGCTAACCTCGCGCATCCCAACATCGTCACCGTTTACGATTTTGGACAAGACGGCGCGCGCACCTACATCGTCATGGAGTATGTCGAGGGCCGCGATCTGAAAAATGTGATCCAGACCGAAGGGCCGCTGCCGCTCGATCGCGCGATCGATTTGATCGTGCAGGCTTGCGCGGCGTTGGGCTTCGCGCATCACGCCGGGCTGGTTCACTGCGATGTGAAACCGCAGAATATCCTGGTCACAAACGATGGCCGCGTCAAGGTCACCGACTTTGGTATTGCGCGGGCGATCTCGGCGAGCGTGCCGCCTGATGTGGAAACGGTGTGGGGCACGCCGCACTATTTTTCACCCGAGCAGGCCGCGGGTGAAACGCCGACACCGGCCAGCGATGTCTATAGTCTCGGCGTGGTGTTCTATGAGATGCTGACCGGCCGCTTGCCGTTTGAAGGCGAAAATCACACCGATCTGGCGATGTCGCATCTGCGCGATGAGCCGCCGCCGTTGACGGCGATCAATCCCACCATCCCGATCCAGATCGAACAGATCGTCAACAAGGTGATGTCCAAAGAGCCGTCGAATCGCTATCGGACCGCCGAACAACTCGGGCGCATCTTGATCGAATATCGACGCAATGCCGATCAAGCCACGGGTTTCCAGGCGCCGCTGGCGATGGCGCCGCTGGCCGCCAGACACACGACGGTCGCGGCGGCGCGTCAATCGATCGAGCCGGCCGGCACCGATTGGCTTGCCTGGATTTTGGGCACGCTGGCGGCGGTGGCCGTTATCGGGTTGCTGCCGTTGTTGTTCCTGGTCATCCGTGCCTATTCTGAGCCGCTGCCCGGCAATACAACTAAGACATCGGGTCCAGCTGCGACACCCACCCTCGCGTCGACAACTGCGCCGTTTGCTGAACAAGTATTGGTGCCCAGTCTGATTGGCCGGACGATAACAGAGGCCAAACAATTCGCCTCGTCGACGGGGCTGCAGTTGGTGCTGGGGCAGGGCCGTTTTGATGCGCAGTACCCGACCGGGGCCGTGGTCGAGCAGCAGCCGGATGCCGGCAAGTTGATGCCGCGCGGATCGTCGATCGAGATCGTGTTGAGTCAGGGGCCGCAGGTCTCGCCGATGGTCAATGTGTTGGGCTTTATTTATGAAGAAGTGGCCGACGGCTTGAAGACTTACGGTTGGGACATTCGATTATTGGAACAGTATAGTCAAGAGGAGTTCCACAAAATTCTTAAACAAGAACCACCCGCCGGCTTGCCGTTAGCGGCCGGACAGCCATTGACGCTGACGGTGAGCGGCGGCACGACGCTGACTCTGCAGGTGAACCTGTCGAATCAAATCTGGCTCGACGCGGCCAACTTGCCGCTCGACCAGATTAAACGCGGCGATACGATCAACCTCACGTTGTTCTGGCGCGCGCAAAAACGGCTGACCACGCCGTATGTCGTCTTTGTTCACCTGCTTGGCCCCAATGATAACCTGGTGCAGCAGATCGATACTGAGCCGGGTAACGGCACATCCCCCACGACGGCCTGGTCGCCCAATGCCGTTGTGGTCGATCAATATGTGCTGAATGTGCCGCAGAATATCCGGCCCGGCAATTATACTTTGCGGGTGGGCTTGTATCCGTCGGGCCTGCCGGCCACCCGATTGACTGTTACTGATCCCGGAAAAACCACGGTCGATTCGAACAGCATTTTGATCAGGACCGTGACGATATTGCCGTAGAAGCTGGAAGTTAGAAGTTAGAGGTTGGAAGGACAATCTGCGATGAGCACGCTGCCCCTCCAACTTCTAACCTCCAACCTCCAACCTCCAACCTCCGATATCCAAATTCCAATCCACAATCTGCAATCTGCAATTCCTCCACCCCTTCTAATGGTTTTCTAATAGCCGGATAATATGAAGTGGGGTATAATTTTGATCACTCGGTCAGGGAACCGAGGGGTGAAGGTTTAGTGGGAGGTTGGCTGTGAATACTGCTCGTCCGAGAAATAATTTCGTTTACCTGTTGATCGTCGTCGCCATTGGCGCGATCATCTTTACGGCTTTGCGCGGCAATGCGCCGCAGGCCGATGAGATCGCGTTGACGCAGATCGTGTCGATGATCAACAGCGGTAGTGTCAAGAGCATCAGCGTCAGCGTTGATGATGTGAAGATCACGCCGGTCAATGGTCCGGTGGTGACGTCGCACAAAGACCCCAGCACGGATTTGCCGACCCAGCTCAAGAGCCTGGGCGTCATCAACGCGGACGCGTGGGCGAAGGTTACGTATATCAATGAGCGACCGTCGGAGTTGGGCGGTTTGCTCAGTACCTTGAGTTTCTTGCTGCCGGGTTTGCTCGTCGTGGGTCTGATCTACTTCATGTTCCGGCAGGCGCAGGGCACCAACAATCAGGCGATGTCGTTCGGCAAGAGCCGCGCGCGCATGGTCACCGGCGAGCATCCCACGGTCACGTTTGAAGATGTGGCCGGTGCGGATGAATCGAAACAAGAACTGGCGGAAGTGGTCGAGTTCTTGAAAGAGCCGGAAAAATTCGTGTCGCTGGGCGCGCGTATTCCCAAGGGCGTGCTGCTGGTGGGCAGCCCCGGCACGGGCAAGACGCTGCTCGCCAAAGCGGTTTCGGGCGAAGCGGGTGTGCCGTTCTTCAGCATCAGCGGTTCGGAATTCGTGGAGATGTTTGTCGGCGTGGGCGCTTCGCGGGTGCGCGATCTCTTCGATCAAGCCAAACGCCACAGCCCGTGCATTATCTTTGTCGACGAGATCGACGCCGTCGGCCGCCATCGTGGCGCGGGCCTGGGCGGTTCGCACGACGAACGCGAGCAGACGCTCAATCAAATTCTAGTGGAGATGGATGGCTTTGACACCGACACGAATGTGATCGTCATCGCGGCGACCAATCGCCCCGACATTCTCGATCCGGCGTTGATGCGCCCCGGCCGGTTCGATCGGCGGGTGGTGCTCGATCGGCCCGATGTGAAAGGCCGCGAAGAAATCTTCAAAGTCCACGTGCGCGGCAAGCCGCTGGCGGAAGACATCAACCTCAATATCCTGGCCAGATCGACGCCCGGTTTCGTCGGCGCGGATATTGAGAACATGGTTAACGAAGCGGCCATTCTGGCGGCACGCCGCAACCGCAAGGTCATCAACATGGCCGATTTCGAAGAGTCGATGGAACGCGTGATGCTTGGCCCGGAGCGCAAGAGCCGCATCATTCTGCCCAAGGAAAAGAAACTCACGGCCGTTCACGAAGCCGGACATGCCGTGGTGATGCGATCGCTGCCCAACAGCGATCCGGTGCGCAAAGTGACGATTATCCCGCGCGGTTTCGCGGCGGGTCTAACGTGGAGCATGCCCGAAGACGACAACGCGCATATGACGCGCTCGAAGTTGAAGGACATCCTGGCCGGTATCCTCGGCGGACGCTCGGCGGAAGAGCTGGTCTTTGGTGAAGTGACGACGGGTGCGAGCAACGATCTGGAGAAAGCGACCGAGATCTCACGCTCGATGGTCACGCGCTGGGGGATGAGTGAGAAACTCGGCCCGCTGGTCTACGGTAAGAAGGAAGAGCTCGTCTTCCTCGGCAAAGAACTGGGCGAGCAGCGCGACTATAGTGAATCGGTCGCGCAGGAAATCGACGGTGAAGTGCGGCGGCTGATGGCCGAAGCGCATGAGACGGCGCTCAGAGTCTTGACCGAACATCGCGCTACGCTCGGTCGAGTGGCCGATGTGTTGATGGAAGTCGAATCGCTCGACACCGCCGAATTCGAAGCGGTGTGGAATGGCGCCGATCATCTGCCGGACCGCGAGACTCCAAGCAATCCGCCGCCCGCGCCCAAGCCGAGCAAGCCCAATCCCGAATCACCGGCGACGTCGGGCAGCAAGCAGCCGATGCCACTGCCGGCGTAAATCCGATTTGTTTTAATCAACATGGGCGCACGCAAGTGCGCTCATGTGCTTTATGATGTGCGCCTAACACGGGCGTGGCTTCGTTATGAGGTTGGATTGAATCGGTCAGTCAGGTATTTGTTGAGAAACATCGAACGAATGAACGGCTTGAATTGATCAAATTGGAAATGGTCGTTCACGAATTGATCGTCCATAAAGTTTATTTTGCCCCAATGCGCCTTGAACGGAATAGCGGCCCGCTTAAGATGATCCCAGAGACCCTGTAAGTGGGCCAGGATGTCTTCTTTCTCGGACGCTGTTTCGCTGATATCCGTCAGGTACATGAAGTTGAATTTGACGATGTACTCCAGGCCCGGCCAATTCCACGGTGACATGAAGTAATGGTCTGTTTTGGTGAGCTCGATTTCAATCGGCAAATTAGGCCAACCCTTTTGCTGATAGTATTCTGTGCAGCGTTCCATGACGTTATTCAGGTCAGCCGGGTTAAAGCTCCATTCGGCCATCGCCACATGCAGCGGGGCGCGCCGGTCAACCGGCAGCATATTGCGGAGCGGTCCGCTTACTTTTGTTTCGCCGTAAGTCCGGGCGATGCCGCGGTAGATGAGGCGCATCGCTTTATCCAGCAAGGGGCCGGCTGATTCGAGCTTATCCAACAGGTTAAAAATAAACTTCAAGATATTTTCCGCTTGATCTGCTGGATAGTCGCCGCTCGGATCCGCCTGCGGAATTCTCGTCGCCGCCCACAGCAACCCTTCGTCCGTGTCGGGGATCCAATCAATTCGCCAGAAATCATATTTCTGTGATGTCTGTGCGACATCCGTCAATACCTCTTTGATCTTAACAATTTTTTGGATCGTTTCGAAGTACAGCTCGTCGATCAGTCTGAATTGGACTTTCGTCAGAATGCCGATGGCGCCCAGCGAGCCGATCACGGCGGGGAATGCCGGATCCGTTTTAGACACGCGCTGTTCGACGACCGACTGGCTCGCTTCATCAATCGTCAGGTATTCGACCCACTCGAGCAAGTCATAGAGCGCATAGCGGGGCGTCGCAGGCGCGGTGGTGGTGGAGATCAGGCCGGCCAGGGTCTGGTGGTCCGTGCCGCCAGTCGCACTGAGGGACTTGCCATGCTCGCTCAACGCCAACAGAAAGTCGTGCAGATGCCAGTTGGCCGACACGGTGACAATCGAATGATCAGCGTTAAACTCGATGGTCCGGGGTAAATCGCTGACATCCACGATGGCATCTGACACACAAATATCAGAGCAGGAATGCAATCCACCCAGGACGCGCAGGTTTCCTGGCTTGAAAAGCCCTTGCTGCAGGCCCGTCAGGAAGCGTTTGAGTTCATCCAAATCTTGAGGTCGAAAGTAGAGCCGCGGTTGGAATGAAACAAAGCGAGCCCAATCTTGAAAGACAGGCTCACGGGCCTCGTCGGCAGTCGCCGCAGTGGCTGGAGCGGTCAACGCCTTACTCGGTTGTTTGGCCTTCATCCTGGTTTCCTCCTCCTGGTTCTGAAGCCGGGTTTCCGGTGGCGCACCTCATCACAGTTCACGACAGTCGCCCCGCGACCGACTCCCGTCGAACCGCTTTACACCGATGAAGTTCCCACTAGCGCTGCGATATGGCTGTATCGCAAGACGTGTGGCATGTCCTTCAATAATCATAACACGTTTTTTAGGGTCAAAGCTGCCTGCTAAGAATGCGTTTCAGTTTTGGACGGATTGATCGCCAACGTTCGCAAAGGCGGTATAATGCTTCTTCTGCTCGTGGGCGAATACCGATTTTTGGCTCTTCTGGTTTGAACGGGATTATTGTTCAACTGACATAGGAATCAGGACGCTGATTAACGCAGACCCTTGCACCGCGCTGCGGAGCAGGGCAGGTGTGAACGCAGATTTTTCTTCTTATCCATCCAACACATGCGGTGTCCTGCGATGGTGCATCCGCAGGATGTACCACAGTGCTCCCGTCTGCGTAAATCTGCGTCCAAAAATTTCCTTTTCCCGCCGAAGTCGGAAGAGCCCGATTTTTTCATAGCGGTAGGATGAGGGTTGAGCAGTTACTTATACAGGACAGTTACTACGATGCAGCTCTTCGATCTGATCGATCGCCAGCCTGTGCCGGAGCCTTGGAGCGAAGGCGACAATATTCCCTGGAATGATCCGGGCTTCAGCCGGCGGATGTTGAAAGAGCATCTTTCTCAAGAACATGATGCCGCCAGCCGCCGCCTCGAAAAGATCGATCAACACGTGGCGTGGATTCATCACTCGTTATTGCAAGAAGCGCCTGCGAAGATTCTGGATTT
>JADGQE010000058.1 GCA_017882055.1 Thermoflexales bacterium | reverse complement strand
CACCAAGAATCCGAGGCTGATCGATCCGTTTGCCCAGTTTGTAAAACCTCGTGCCTTCGTGTCTTTGTGGTTAGAAAAGCGATGGCCTGAGTAGTAACATTTAATCATTTTATTCTGGAGACAATCATGACAGATAATGTATCGACCCTGGTCGTGGGACAGGCTTTAATCAATATCCCCTGGGAGGATCGGCCAGCGGGTAGCGGCGATGTAGTCTGGCGTTACAGCCATAACCCGATTATTCCGCGCAATGCGATCCCGACTTCCAACAGCATCTTTAACAGTGCCGTGGTCACCTTCAAAGATCGCTTTGCAGGCGTGTTTCGATGTGACGACAAGCGGCGGGTAATGAATATCCATCGGGGCTTCAGCGACGACGGGCTTCACTGGCAGCTCGATCCCAGGCCGATCGAGTTTGCAGGCGAAGCCGACGTCACGCGCTTCGAATATCGTTATGATCCACGCGTGTGCTGGCTCGAAGATCGCTACTACGTGTCGTGGTGCAACGGCTATCACGGCCCGACGATCGGACTGGGCTACACCTACGATTTTGAAACGTTTCATCAACTTGAGAATGCCTTCTTGCCCTACAACCGTAACGGCGTGTTGTTCCCACGTAAGCTTGACGGCAAATACGCGATGTTCAGCCGTCCGAGCGATACCGGCCACACACCGTTCGGCGATATCTTCTACAGCGAAAGCCCGGATCTGGTCCACTGGGGTAAACATCGCTGGGTCATGGGTCCGGCGGGTGGCTGGCAGGCGACCAAAACCGGTGCGGGTCCAACGCCGATCGAGACGCAGGAAGGCTGGCTGTTGTTCTATCACGGTGTGCTGACCTCCTGCAATGGCTATGTGTATAGCTTTGGTGCAGCGTTGCTCGATCTGGAGAAGCCGTGGAAGGTGATGTATCGCACCGCCTCTTATTTGCTTTCGCCGCAGACCCTTTACGAATGTGTGGGCGATGTGCCGAATGTGGCCTTTCCGTGCGCGGCGCTAGTCGATGCGCCGACAGGCCGAGTGGCCATCTACTACGGCGGTGCTGATACCGTGACGGGTTTAGCCTTCGCCTATGTTGACGAAGTCGTAGACTTCATTAAGCACAACAACCTGGCTTAGAGTTGAGCGATTAAGGTGGAGAGATTCGCCTGCCATATCGGAAGTGAAATGCACCGCGCGGAATCGGCCCCCTGACCCAAATGGGCAACAGCTGGCCGAGAAGTTACACGACAATGGTCAGTGATCCCTAAAGAATATATTGGGAGCGTTCACGAATGATAGAGAACTGTGAGACCCTTGAGCAAATCGCCAACCTTGCCAGAGTTTCCCGTTCCACCGCTTCGCGTGTGATCAATAGCAGCCCGTACGTCAGTTTGCGCGCCCGGAAACAGGTCTTAAAGGTGATCCATCGCACCGACTACCAACCCCATCAGGCGGTCCGTACGCTGGTGGCCCGGCGCACCAATACGATCGGTTTGATCATCCCGCAACCGGTCCCTCGCCTGTTCACCGATCCGTTCTTTCCACAACTCGCGCAAGGCATTTCCGAAGTCTGCCATCGGCGCGGCTACTACTTGATGCTGACGCTGATGGCGACCCATGCCGATCGCGATTCGCTCTATCGCCGCATGTTGCACAGTGGTCAGCTGGATGGCATCCTGGTCGCTTCCGCGGTGCTGGATGATCCCATTATCCCGTGCCTGCAAGCCAGTCACCATCCATGTGTGCTCGTCGGCCGCAATCCCACTTATCCCGACATTCCCTGGGTCGATGTGGATAACGTGACAGGCGCCAGGCGCATGACCGAGTATTTGATCAGTCTGGGACACCGGCGCATCGCGACCATCACCGGATCGCTCAACACCGTGCCCGGACAAGATCGCCTGGAAGGTTATCGGCAGGCACTGGCTCAAGCCGAGATTGCCATTGACGATACCTTGATCACCGAAGGTGATTTTACGGAAGAGAGCGGCTTTTATACGATGAAGCGGCTCATGCGCCTGGAACCAACGGCGGTCTTTGCGGCCAGTGACCTGATGGCGATTGGCGCGATCAAGGCGCTGAAACAGGCCGGACGCAGCGTGCCTGATGATGTATCCGTGGCCGGCTATGACGATATCCCCGCCGCCGTGCGAATGGAGCCACAGCTCACGACGGTTCAACAGGTGGTGTTTGACCTGGGCCGCATGGCGGCCGAGAAATTGATCATGCTTCTGGATGATCCTGATGCATCCGCTTATCCCCTGCTGCCAACCACCCATCTGGTCGTCCGTGGCTCGACCCGAACAGCGGACCGTTGGCCTAAGCCGGAGTCGTGAAAATTGAGCCGGGCCACCATGTGGCGTATTGGCGGGAGTCCAAACCCAACGCTTGAGAGCGACAAGTTACCCCGCTCGCGTTCAACGCCTGAACGCGAGCTATCAGACAGGCAGTGGAGAGTATCACATTTATGATCAAACAAACCTTGAGTGGCGCATGGCAGTTTCGGCAGGCAGGCAGCGACGAGTGGCTTCCAGCCCGTGTTCCAGGTGGCGTGCACACGGATCTACTAGCCGCCGGTCGTATTCCCGATCCGTTTGCGGGCGACAACGAAAAGCGCGTGCAGTGGGTGGCCGAAAGCGATTGGGAATATCGGCAGCCCTTCGTCGTCGACGCCGATCTACTGAACGAGTCACAGGTCTTTCTCGTATGCGACGGTCTCGACACGCTGACTGAGGTCATGCTCAATGGGCAGCTCATTGCCAGCACCGACAATATGTATCGGCAGTATCGCTGGGCTGTGAAGTCATGGCTGCACGCGGGCGAAAACGAACTTCGGATTACATTTCATTCGCCCGTAAAGTATGTGACTGATCAAGAGAAAATTCGAACGCTGCCCGGCGTGGGCGATTTGAAGATCAACGGCGCCTCACACTTGCGCAAAGCGCCCAGTCACTTCGGCTGGGATTGGGGACCGATGCTGCCCCCCATCGGTATCTGGAAGGATATTCGCTTAGAAGCCTCCGTTGCCCGACTGGCCGATGTGCATGTGCGCCAGCAGCATACCCGCGGGCAAGTATCCGTCTCGGCTTTAGCCACCGTCGAGGCACAGGATACGTCCAGAATTTCGGACGCGTCGTCATTGCGCGTGACGATGACGATCACTGCGCCCGACGGCCGGCCGCAATCGATCGAAGGCCCGGTCGATCAGACGCTCGTGCTCCCGATCGATCGGCCGCAACTCTGGTGGCCCAACGATTTTGGCGCGCAACCGTTGTACCAGGTCGAAGTCAAGTTACTGCAAGCTGACGCCGAACTCGATCGACGCATTTACGCGATCGGCTTGCGCACGCTCGAACTGCGGCAACAACCGGACGAGTGGGGGCGATCGTTTACGTTCGTCGTCAACGGCGTGCCGATCTTCGCCAAAGGCTCGAATTGGATTCCAGCCGATTCGTTTCCCACTCGCATCGCGCCCGAGCAGCTGGAGCACCTGATCCGCTCAGCCGCCGAGGCCCACCACAATATGCTGCGCGTATGGGGCGGCGGCCTTTACGAAGATGAATATTTTTACGACCTGTGCGATCGCTATGGCATTCTGGTGTGGCAAGACTTCATGTTTGCGTGCGCCGGCTATCCGCTGCATGAAGAGGCTTTTCTTGCCACAGTCAAAGTTGAAGTCGAACAAGCGGTGCGCCGCTTGCGCCAGCATGCCTGTCTGGCCTTGTGGTGCGGCAATAACGAGATGGAAGGCGGCTGGACGCAGTGGGGTTGGAACAAGCCCGAGAACGCCGATCTCAAAGCGGCCGATCGCCGATTTTTCTATCACATACTACCCCAATGGGTCAAAGCCAACGATCCGGATAGCAACTACTGGCCGAGTTCGCCGTCGTCAAACATGCCACACGAAGCAACGGAAAGTGACGCGGTGGGCGATACGCATGTGTGGGAAGTGTGGCACGGCCTGAAACCCTTTAGCTATTACCGCGAGCGTGTTTCACGTTTTGTCAGCGAGTTCGGTTTCCAGTCGCTGCCGGCCTTAGCGACGATTGCCACTTACGCGGAGCCGTCTGAATGGAACATGACCTCCTATCTCATGGAACACCATCAGCGGCATACAAATGGCAACGGCAAGATTATTACCTACCTCACTCAGCATTTCCAGTTAGCGAAAGATTTCCCGTCACTGGTGTATCTCACTCAAGTGCTGCAAGCCGAAGCGATGCGGATCGGTGTGGAGCACTGGCGGCGCCATCGCGATCGATGCAGCGGCGCGCTGTACTGGCAATTGAACGACTGCTGGCCCGTCGCCTCGTGGTCGAGCATCGATTACGCTGGCCGCTGGAAAGCGCTGCAGTATGCTTCGCGCCGATTCTATGCACCGGTGTTGTTATCCATCGAAGACAATGGCGATCGCATGAACGTCTTCGTCACGAACGATACGCCTGATACCTGGCAGGGTGAAGTCCGCTGGTCATTGGAGACCGTGCGCGGCGAGACTCGGATGGACGGACAGGCAGCGATACACGCTGCGCCACTGGCGACGACGCCTGTCAGCCAGTTGGACTTTGCAGATCGGGTTACAGACGAAAATCGTCGTGAGCTGATACTGGTATGTGAACTGTGGCGTAACGATCAGCGCATGGCGTTGACCGTTACGCCCCTGGTGCCGGACAAGCACTTGCGGTTGGAAGAGGCCCAGGTCGAAGTGCAACTCCAGACCGCCGGGACAAAGTTATCGATTCTGCTGCGCGCGCACACGCTGGCCCGTTTCGTCGAACTCTCGTTCAAAGATACGGACGTTGTCTTTAGCGACAATTATTTTGATCTGCCGGCCCATGCCAGCCTGGCAGTCACTTGCTCGCTGCCGGAAGGCTGGACACTCGATCAATCTCGACAAGCGCTGCGAATACGTTCGTTGGCGGATTCGCATTGACCGGCCAACCGCGCGGGCGGGGAACAATTCCAAACACATTCGGATAGGAGAACCGACATGTTCATTGATATGCCCCTTGAGCAGCTTCAGGCCTATCGGCCGCCGCGGAATGAACCGGCGGACTTCGATGCCTTTTGGTCACAGACGCTGGCCGAAGCGCGGCAATTTCCGTTGAAGGCCGTCTTCAAACCGATCGAGACCGGCTTGCGCTTGCTCGATGTTTTTGATGTGACTTATAGCGGTTACGGCGGGCAACCGATCAAAGGTTGGTTCCTGCTGCCGCGCGATCGATCGAAGCCGCTGCCGTGCGTCGTCGAATACATCGGCTATGGCGGTGGGCGCGGCCATCCGCTCGATTGGCTATTGTGGGCCAACGCCGGTTACGCGCACTTTGTGATGGATATGCGCGGGCAAGGCAGTTCGTGGCGCACAGGCGATACGCCCGATCCCGAACTCGACGGCGCGAATCCGCAGTATCCGGGCTTCATGACACGCGGCATTCTCGATCCCAGGACCTATTACTACCGGCGCGTCTTCACCGATGCGGTGCGTGCGGTTGAAGCGGCGCGATCGAATCCGGCGGTTGATACCAGGCGCATTGCGGTGACGGGCGGTAGTCAGGGTGGCGGCATCACGTTGGCCGCCGCCGGGTTGGTGCCTGATCTCGCCGCGTCAATGCCGGACGTGCCGTTCCTGTGCCATTATCGCCACGCGACCGAGCTCGTCGATTCGCATCCGTATCAAGAGCTTACGCGCTACTGCAAGACACATCGCGACAAGATCGACACGGTCTTCCAGACGCTGTCGTATTTCGATGGCGTGAACTTTGCCGCGCGGGCTAACAGCTCGACCTTATTCTCGGTGGGTTTGATGGACGATGTTTGCCCACCTTCCACCGTCTTTGCCGCCTACAATTACTACGCCGGCCCCAGGCAGATCAAAGTCTGGCCCTATAACCAGCACGAAGGCGGCGAGACTTTTCAGAACGTCGAGAAACTCAAGTTCCTGGCCGCGTTGTGGCAATAGAAGAAGCAATACGAAGGTCAACTATGAAAGACAAATACGATTTCAGCCAGGGTAAGCGCGGAGCAATTGATCCGATGCCGCGAGGCAAGACGCGGATTACGATTCGGATCGACGAGGATGTATTAGACTGGTTCCGGGGCGAAGTGCATGCCGCGGGCGGCGGTAACTATCAAACGCTGATCAACCACGCCTTGCGAGACTGCGTTCAACGCCGTCAACAACCGTTGGAAGACATCCTGCGGCGTGTTGTGCGCGAAGAGTTATCCGCTTCGAAGAGTGTCAACAAAAGCAAAAGGGTTGTTGCCTGACAGTGGGCGGGCCAACAGCGGCTTGCAGCCGACACCTTCGGCCCGCTACGCGAGTTGAGCATCCATTGAAACGGTTGGCGTTCGGGTGGGTGGCGGCGACTGCCGCCGCGCCAATCAGGCTGAGTCCGCACGAAAGTTGGCGCGGATCGCAAAGCCTGAAGGCGTGAAGCGCCGGGTAAAGTCGCAGCCATTGCCTGCGGCCAAACACAACAGGTTGTGGGTAAAATGGGCCGCCGGCATGGAAGTCCGACCCACTCATCAACAACATGATATCTTAACAGCGTGAGGTATGTGATGACCGGTGATCGACAAGAGTGGCGTAACCGCATCGAGCATGAACTCCTGGATAACATTCTGCCGTTCTGGATCAACCACACCATGGACGAAGTCAATGGCGGCTTTTACGGCGCGGTGACGAACGATCTGCAGGTGCTCGACACTAAGCCGCGCTCGGCGGTGCTATACGCCCGGATTCTGTGGACGTTTGCGGCGGCTTATCGCCTGGATCATGCGGATCGATACTTGAGCATGGCACGCCGCGCCTACGACTACCTTACACGCTACTTCGTCGATCACGGATACGGCGGCGTGTACTGGCTGGTCGATCGCATGGGGAAACCCGTCAACGATCGCAAGCACATCTACGCCCAGGCCTTTGCGATCTACGGCCTGGCGGAATACTATCGAGTCACGGGCGAGCCGGAGAGTTTAAAGCTGGCGCAAGACCTATTCCGCCTGATCGAGTCGCATAGCTTTGACGCGATCCATCAGGGCAACATCGAATGTTGCAGCCGCACGTGGGGCACGCTGGCCGATATGCGCTTAAGCGAACTGGACCTGAATTGCCGCAAGTCGATGAACACTCTCTTACATTTGATGGAAGCGTATACGAATCTGCTGCGCGTCTGGGACGATGCCGGGCTTAAGGCCAAACAGCGCGGCCTGATACAAGTTTTCCTCCAGCACATCATCGACCCGCAGACTCACCACTTCCGCCTGTTCTTTGATGACGATTGGACTTCTCTATCTGATCTCATCTCGTTCGGACACGACATCGAAGGCAGCTGGCTGATCGTCGAAGCCGCCGAAGTCCAGGGCGATGCAGCCCTGTTGGCGCAAGCGCGTGAGGTCGCCGTGAAGATGGCGGAGGCCGTTTACGGCCAGGGGCTGGACGCCGATGGCAGTGTACTCTATGAGGCGGGACCGCACGGTATCAAGAATGATGAGAAGCATTGGTGGCCGCAGGCCGAAGCAGTTGTCGGCTTCTACAATGCCTACCAGATTTCGGGCCGGGCCGAATTTTCCGCGGCGGCCAATCGGGTGTGGAATTACATCGAAGATCATGTCGTCGATCGGACAAACGGCGAGTGGTTCAAAGTCCTGCGACGGGATGGCACACCTGACCTCGATCACGTCAAAACCGGGCCGTGGGAATGTCCCTATCACAACAGCCGGGCTTGCTTCGAAATGCTCAGCCGGCTGCCGGCGGCCAGCGTGCAGCCGCGCCTGGAGTTGATTCGGCGCAACCGAAGTCTCAAGTTGTAGCATCGCCGCTTGTCGGCGCTTCACGGGCACGAGGCCCGATGCTACCCCGATTTGATGCCGCGTACAAGTGAACGGATACCCGCTGAGCTACTGGCCCGTCGCCGCGAAGAGATAACCCACGCCGCGCACATTAAGCACATACTGCGGTTGATCGGGATCCGGTTCGATCTTCTGGCGCAACCGGCGGATGTGCACCCGAACGATGGCTCGCGCTTCGTGCTCGTCGGCATCATAGCCTTGCACTGCCGATACAAGTTCGCGCGGCGAGATCACTTGATCCGGGTGTTCCATCAAGTAAGCCAGCATCTTGAATTCAGTGAGTGTCAAATCCAGCAGCTGATCCTGCGCGCTGGCAATGTGGCGCTGCATGTCCAGGTTGATGCCGCGCAGGCGGATGAACCGATCGGACGGCGGTTGAACCGGCTCAGCGCCGGCCGCCGACTGCAGTTCATGGATCGCGCGCTGCATCAGGCCCACCAGATCGTGCTGGCGCAGCATCTGGGCGCGATGACTCAAGCCGCGCTGCACCGCCGCGATAATTTCGGAGACCGAGGCCGGTTTGAGCACATAATCAAAGGCGCCGCGCCGCATCGCGCTGATGGCCGACTCCATCGTGCCGTGGGCCGTGAGCATGATGATGACCGTCTCCGGCGACAGCTGCCTGGCGGCTTCCGTCACCTGCAAGCCGTCCATGCCTTTCATTTTCAGATCGAGCAGCAGCAAATCGAACGGCGCCTGGCGCAGTAAATCGAGCGCCGCCTCGCCGCTCTCGGCCATCGCCACCTGGAAGCCCTCCAGTTCCAGAATCTCTTCCAACGATTCGCGCATAGCACGCTCGTCGTCAACGACGAGAACGTGTGGAATGGGATTTTGTGAATTCATGGATGTGTCAACTGGTCAATTGGTCGATTGGTCAACTGGTCAACTGGTCAATTGGTCAATTGGTCAATTGGTTCACCAGTTAACTGGTCGCCCATGACCAGTTGACCAATCCCCAATCACTCGAGCTGCTCTGCAACCGATGGTCGCTCCAGCGGCAGCGACACCGTGAAGGTCGTGCCTTCGCCGGGTGCCCCGGCCACGTCGATGCGGCCGCCGTGCTGCTGAATGATACCATAGCTAACCGCTAAACCCAATCCGGTGCCCGTCGCCTTGGTCGTATAAAACGGCTCGAAAATCTTGGCAGCTTCGTCGGGACTGATCCCCTGCCCGTTATCACGGACGGCAATGCGCAGCCAGCCGCCGTCGACAAACGTGGCGAGCCACAGATCGCCGCCATTCGGCATCGCTTCGACAGCGTTGATGACCAGGTTCAGCAACACCTGGGTGATTTGATCGGGCACGATCGCAATACCCGGCAGATCAGGCATCAATTGCGTGTGGACTTGAACGTGCCCATGTTCCAGCCGCTTGCCCGACAGCGCCAGCACGTTGTCGATCAAATCATTGCATTGACCGGCACTCAACTTGCCTTTGGAAGGCCGATAGAACTCCAGCGTGCGCTGAACCAGCGTCATCAACCGCATCACTTCTTCCTGGGCCATCAACAGGTAACGCTGCTTCTTCTCGTCGGTGATCGGACGGGAGATCAGATGCAGGCAGTTATGAATGGCCTGTAAGGGATTGTTGATCTCGTGGGCCATCGACGCGGCTAATCGACCGGTGGCCGCCAGCTTCTCGGCCTGAATGAGTTGGGCCTGTGATCGTTCCAACTCGCGGGCAAAGTCGGCCAGCTCGCCATACAAGCGCGCGTTCTCAGCCGCGATGGCCACGGCGGCCGCCAGGAACTGCAACAACTCCAGATCATCACTGGTGAACGGCCCGGCGAGTTTATTGACGACGACGATGGCGCCCACCGCGCGGCTCTTGACGATCAAGGGCACGGCCAATACACTGCGCGGTATCAACTGATCCGACAAGGTTGCCGGGCGCGGCTCGGTCGAAGCATCATTGACGATCGTCGGCTCGCGGGAGTTGATCACTCTGGCGATCAGGGCCGCCCCCGACCAGGGCATTTCAGATCGAATCCACGTTTCAACCAGATCGAGTGTGTTGCGAAAGTTCATCTCGCCCGTATCCGCGTCGATCAGGATGAGCGAACCGGCCTGTACGTGCAGCATCTGCCGGATGCTGTGCAATGAAGTGGTCAGCACCCGATCGAGTTCCAGCGAAGAAGTGATCGCGCGCGTGATCTCATTCAACACGGCAAAGTCTTCGCTGCGGCGCTGGGCATCTTCATACAGCCGCGCGCGTTCGATGGCGGCCCCGATCTGGCTGCCAATCGTCGCCAACAAAGCCAGCGCCTCTTCGCCGCGCGTGTTGGAACCGACCACCAACAAAGTACCCAACACCCGATTGCGGCTGCGCAGCGGCACACAGGCGCCGCCAACCGGCGCCGGCACCGCCAGCGGTTGATCGCTCTGCGCCGTCTGCTCGGCGGCATCCAGCTCAGACGCGAGGTCGGGCAGCGGTCCGCGCTGTGCGACGACAACCTGCCGGCCGGCAGCCGATCGCAGTGTAATCATCCCGGCGGTCAGATCGAGCGAGTCCATGACCTGATCGAGCGCGGAGCTCAGCACATCCGGCAGCTCGACCGCGCGGCCGATCGTTTGCGAGACGGCGTTCAACGCCGCCAAAGCCCGATTGCGGGCCAGCAGACTCTGTTCGGCGCGATGCAGTCGCAGCATCGCGTTGACGCGGGCCAGCAGTTCCTGCGCGTGGAAGGGCTTGCCAATGTAATCATCCGCGCCGGCGTTGAGGCCCTGCACGATATCGGTCAATTTGTTCCGGCCCGTGCACATGATGACGGCCAGATGCTGAGTCTCCGGCGAGGACTTCAAGCGGCGGCAGACGGTGTAACCATCCACCTCCGGCATCATCACGTCCAGCAGCACCAGATCGATCTCGTCACGCTCGGACGTGGCCAACCGATCGAGGGCCTCGCGCCCGTTCGAAGCCACGCGGACGCTGTAGCCGGCTTCCGTCAGCAGCTCGTGGAGGAACTCGGAGATCTTTTTGTCATCGTCGACGACGAGGATGGTGGCTGAATGAACTGACACAGAAACCTCACTGGCTGTAATTATAAAGGGTTTTCGATTTTAGATTGCGAATCGAGCTTTGCCAACGAATTCGATCGAAGCAGTGCCTGATCCCTGCTTCCCAATTTCAAATCGACTACGATGGCCGCGATCGGCGCTGGCGGGTCATGAATGAAAGCACGGTGGCAACCAGCAGAAAGATCACGATACCGACGACCGTGTTCACGTATGATGCGGGCAGCGAAGTTTGATCATCAGACAGAACCGGGGTCGGGGTGAGCGATCCGGCACGCAGCTCAATCGCCGCCAGCGCCGCAGGATTCAGCTGAGAGCCAGCAGGTATCCGCTGATTGCTTTCCAATAGAAAGGCGCTGACTTGTAAATATTGTTCGTCGCTCAACGAACCGGGCGCGTTAAACGGCATCGCTTTGCGGATAAACGCAACCATCTCCTGGGCCGTGTTGAAGCGTTGCAGCGCGCCCGGCCCGATCAGGGCGGGAACCGCCTTCGGCAGAGTAAAGCCATTGGCATACGGCCGCTCACCATGACAACCGGACTTCCAGCAGTTGGTATCTTCGGGTGGATACTGCCGCGTGCGGAACTCATCGGTCAACCCCTGGCCTTGATCGCCGTGGCACGGCATGCAGTTTAGCCAGAAAACATCTTTGCCGTGTCCGGCCTGGGTCAATGGCGTCGCCGTTGGCTGGTTCGGCGGCGTGGACGTCACCTGCGCAGCCGGTGCGGCTGAAGTCTGTGCCGGCAAAATCAAAGCCAGCACTGCAAGGCCAAAGCAGATGGCCAGCGCTAACCGGCACTGAAAAGAAGCTGAAGTCTGCATGTTCAAAATCATAACACACAATGGCCTCTCCGATGGGAGAGGCCATTGCCGTTGTAAAAGAAACCGGATTTCTGGCGATCGATTTAGCGGGTCTTGCGCATGCGCGGGTCGAGAATGTCGCGGACCGCATCGCCGACCAGGTTCCAGCCCAACACAAAGAAGACCAACGCCATGCCCGGGAAGAAGATCATGTACCAGTACAGGTCAAGCGTCGTGATGAAGTTGCGCGCGAACGACACCAGCTGTCCCCAGTCGGAATAGCCCGGTTCCGCGCCTAAACCCAGAAACGATAGCGCCGCAAAGGTCACGACGTAAGTGCCAATATCGAGCGAGGCGACGACCAACGTCGGAAAAACTGCATTGGGAATGATGTGCCTGATCATGATGCGGAAGTCGCGCGCGCCGACCGCGCGTGCCGCCATGACGTAGTCACGCTCGCGCACGGATAAGATATCGCCCCGAATAATGCGCGCATAGCCCATCCAACCAAACACAATGATAGCAATGCCGGCCGTGATCAGGCCCGCACCGCCAATACCGGCCTTGCCGCCGATCAGTGGCTGCAAAATCGTCGCCGCCGTTAAGGCGGCCATCAGAAACGGAAAAGTCATAAACACTTCGGTGATGCGCTGCAAGACCAGATCGAGCACGCCGCCATAATACGCCGAAACCGAGCCAACCAGGACGCCAATCACCAGCGTCGACAAAGTGATGATGATGCCGGTGATAAACGCCGTGCGTGTACCCCACACGACGCCGTAGTAAATGTCCCAACCGCCGCTGGCCGCCCCAAAGGGATGCGTCCAGTGATCCAGACCGGTCAAAGCCTGCCACCAAAACGGCAGCGGCGGCGGGTTGCGCTCCCAGACCGTGCCGGGCGGCTGCGGCACGAGATTGAAGCCGTCACGCGGGATGAGCATGGGATCGCGCGTAGTGGGCGGCGGCGGCGCCAGCACCGGCGCAAAGATCGCCACCAGCGCAAAGAAGGTGAGCAGGATGAAACCCGTCACCGATAACCGATTAGAGAGCAGCTGCCGGGCGATGCTGGGCGGTTTACGCGAGGCCGGCAACTCATCGATATCCAGAGGTTGTGAGACTGCAATGTCAACACTGGCCATTATCTATTCTCCCGATGCGGAGACTCTTGCTCCGCGCT
>JADGQE010000057.1 GCA_017882055.1 Thermoflexales bacterium | reverse complement strand
GTCAGCGTTACATCATTCCAATCCTCGCCGGTCCGTTGGGTCACCTGGCCCAGGTACGACAACTGCACGGACGGCGCGGCTTGCACTTCAGCCGCGGCTTGTATTTTAGCCGCAGCATCGTCTGTCAAGCGCAGATCGTATAAAGCCCCCCACCCTGCTTGATTTACCATGTAAGTCAGATCGAGCGTCAGATCACCGGCGTGTTTGACTTCGATTTCGACGGTCGCGGTGAAGCGTTCGCGCGGACGCGAAGACTGCTGTGCAGCGAGATCGTTATTGAGTTTGCTGATCTGTTTGGCAAGATCGCGTCGCTTTTGCGCGATGTCACGCAGGGTCGCATTCGCACCGGCGAGTTGCTGGTGAACGAAAACGATCAGCGACTCGCCCTGGCTTATTTCCGCGCGCCCGAAGGCCAGCCCGCGAGCTAACTGCTCGGCCGATTTGGCGGCCAGGTCCTTGACGAACACGGCTTGCACTTCAGCCGCTGTCGCTTGATCGGCGAGTGTCTTATCTTGATTGTTGAGTTCCTCGATCTGCTGTTCCAGTTCTTTGACGGACGCGGCCGGCGTTTCGCTGAAGTACACTCGGCGTGTATCGACGCCCAGCAAAGACGCAGCCGCCGTACCGCGCCCGGCCGCGCGGATCGATTCAGGCTGCAGCGTCAATGGCAGATTGGCAAATTCGATCTGGTGTGTGCCTGCTTCGACCGTTAGCGTGCCACGCCGGGTGACGCGCGCTCGATCGGGAAATACGACAACTTCAATGACCGCCGAATCGATAGCCGTCATTGTGATTCGCCTTCGATCTCGTAGCGAATATCCATGTCGTCGCGCCCGCGCAGGGCTGAACGCAGCGTCGCGACCAGGGTGGGATCGATGCCCTGCTCTTCCATCAAGTCGCAGTCTTCGGCGGTCAAATAGTATTCACGGTCCTCGCTATCCTCTTCTTCCATCCAGCCAATCAAGGCATCCCGTTGTTTTTCGGTGATTCGCCCAACTCGCGCGTTCGTTTCGGCATCGTAAAGAGTAACCATTGCATTCCTCCTGAACGAAATAACAACTTGTAACTCAAGCCAGCGTGTTCCAATGGATAACACGCTGTATGGCTTCTTCGATGCGCCGGGTCGCCTGGCCCAATGATATGCGTACATATTGTTCGCCCTGCACTCCGAAAATCGATCCGGGCGCGATCGAAACGAGGGCTTCGTCGAGCAGTCGAGCGCAGAATTGTTCACTGGTCAGGCCGGTAGCGGGGATGCGGGCCCAAACATAGATGGTCGCGCGCGGCCGATCGACTGTGAAACCGGCCTGGCGCAGGCCATTGACGACGATGTCGCGGCGTACGGCATACAGCTCATTGCGCTCACTCAACCATTCTTGATCACCGGTTAAGGCGGCGACGCCGGCATCTTGAATCGCGCGGAAGATGCCCGAGTCGACATTTGTTTTCAAGCGCGATAAAGAGCCGATCGACTGCGCGTTGCCGACGACCATGCCCAGCCGCCAGCCACCCATGTTGTAAGTCTTGGAAAACGAATTGAACTCGATAGCGACTTCCCCGGCACCGGGAACTTGCAACAACGAGGGCGCGACGTATCCATCGAAGGTGATTTCGCAATAAGGATTGTCATGGGCTAACAACAAATTGTGGCGACGAGCAAAATCAATGGCGTGCGCAAAGAACTCGATCGAAGCTGTGGCGCCCGTCGGGTTGTTGGGATAGTTCAACCACAATATTTTTGCGCGCTGCAGCACATCGGCTGGAATCGAATCCAGATCGGGCGTCCAGTCATGCTCGGGACGCATTTCGAGCGCGTAGACTTCAGCGCCTGCGAGTAAGGCTCCGGCCATGTAGGTAGGATAACCGAGATTGGGACACAGCGCCACGTCACCTGCATCCAGGTAAGCAAAAGCCAGATTGTAAATGCCTTCCTTAGAACCAATCAGTGGCAGCACTTCTGTTTTGACATCGAGCGTGACGTTGAAGCGACGCGCGTAATAGTCCACCACGGCTTGACGCAACGCGGGCGTGCCGAAGTAACCGGGATAACCATGATGGCCGGGCGTATTGGCCGATTGAGTGAGTGCGTCCAGGATATGCGGGGCCGGCGGTTGATCCGGGCTGCCGATGTCAAGCCGGATCACGTCTCGACCGGATGAGATGAGTTCGGTGCTGTGTTTCTCAAGTCCCGCAAACTTGTGGAGGGGCGCGCGTTCCATACGGCGCGCAAGTTCAGGGTGCATTCGAGGTCCCTTCATACATACTGAGTTTATCGCTGGACGATTGGGGCGGCTGGTAGCGGACGGGCAATAAAATGCGGACCGTGGTGCCGGGGCATTTTTCTTCGTCATAGCCGGGACTTTCGATTACGACCTTACCGCCATGCGCTTCGACAATACCGCGCACCACAGCGAGGCCGAGGCCCGTGCCGCCGCCTTTGAATTTGGTGCGACTGCTGGAGTGGCGCGAGATATCGGTCTTGCCGTAGAACTTCTCGAAGATGTGCGGGAGGTCTTCGGGATCAATGCCGATGCCGGTGTCCACCACGCGCACTTCGACAAAGCGGTCAACGTCCTCAAGCGCAGGCAGCAGATAAATACCGACGGTGATGGTTCCGTTGTCCGGCGTGTATTTGATACTGTTGCTGATGACGTAGCCAAGGACTTGATAGAGTCGTTGAGGATCCGCATAGAACGGTTGAAGCGCAGCCGGAGCAGGCTCGATCTTAAAATGCAGCTGCCGCTCATCGATATTGCCGCGCAGATCATTCAGCACGATCTGCAGCACGTGCGGCAGCGAAACGATCTGGTAGTTCAGCGTCAAAGCCTGAACATCAATCATGGATACCGCAATCATATCGTTGACAGTGGCCAGCAGCCGCTTCGCGCCTCCATCGAGTCCGCTCAGGACACTGCGGACCTGTTCGGAAGCCGTGTTGCTGAGTTCGCGGCTGAGCATATCGGAATAGCCTTGAATCAGGGTCAACGGCGTTTTGAGTTCGTGTGCGGCAATACTGATGAAGCGGCTCTTGGTTTGATCGAGCTTATTCAGCTGCTGCTGGGCTTTGCTGAGTTCGCTGGCTAATTCTTTCTGCGTCAGATCGGTAAATACGCGGGCCTGATAAGACAGCGCGGTCTGAAACAGCGCATCAATCGAACGCAGGTGACTGAGAGCTTCTTCGGCTGGATAGGCCACAATCACGGCTTGCCAGATTTCGCTTTTGAGCGTCGTCACGATCGACAGCAGATCATTCAATTGATAGCCCTGATCGCGGCCGGCGTGAGTGATGGCCGCGATGCTGTTGTCGAGCGGCGCATATCGGCCCGTTTCGAGCGCCGTGGTCAGGCCTTCATACATCTCTCTGAACAGCTCGTTGGCGATGGCGGGTTCAGCCGGGTGTTCGCTGTACCCGCGCCGCGCCTGGAGCGCGCTGATCCATGGTGCGGCAATGGCCTCCGCTTGAACGCGCAACCAGCGTCCAAGCGAACTGCGTTGTGTCGTATCGGAGCGAAGTGGAGTTGTCGTCATGGTGGAGACCGATCCAGCAAAGAGTTGTCAGTGTGTTCCAAACCGATCCGGCTAAGGCCATCGGTCATGTCTCAAATTCGATTAAGTCTACCATTATCCCTGGCTTCGAGAAAGGCCAGGCAATAGAGAAGCCCCCTGCTCTACTTGCCGTATTGCGCGGCCTTGCATTTTGCCGCAGAGTGAAGCACCCAATTAGACGCGAAATAGGGCGATGAGCGCGCAGTTCGCATAGCATCTTTCATTTCTCGGAAAACAGAATCATCTTTCTGTGCTCCGCATGCCGATCTGTCTACGCGAATACGCTGGCCGCGTCGAGATCGCGAAGCGCGCGGCGACTGAAGGCCTGATACCTTTCACGTTTGCCACGTGGCGCATTTTCAAGCGGCGGCAAGATCCCGAAATTTGCTTTCATCGGTTGAAAATCCTTCGGATCAGCATGTGTAATATAGTGACACAACGCGCCGAGCATCGTTGTCGGCAAAAAAACGATCGGCGCTTGATTCAACAACGAACGCGCAACATTGATACCCGCCACCAGCCCGGTTGCGGCATTGCCGATGTAGCCTTCAACGCCCGTGATCTGTCCGGCGAAAAACAAGCCGGGGCGGCCGCGGAATTGCAGCGTCGGATCGAGCAAGGCCGGCGAGTTGATAAACGTATTGCGGTGCAGCATGCCATAGCGCGCGAACTCGGCATTCGCCAGACCGGGAATTAAGCGCAGCACCCGCTTTTGCTCAGGCCACTTCAGGTTCGTCTGAAAGCCGACTATATTATATAGTGTTCCGGCCAGGTTGTCTTGTCGCAATTGCACGACGGCGTATGGACGTTTGCCGGTACGCGGATCGCGCAGCCCGATCGGGCGCATCGGGCCAAAGGCCAACGCGTCAGACCCGCGCTTGGCCAGAACCTCGATCGGCAAACAGCCCTCAAAGAATTTGGCGTCTTCACGCTCGAAGTCGCGTAGTTCGATTCGTTCCGCAGCGACCAAAGCCTCGACAAACACGACGTAGTCTTCTTGAGTAAATGGGCAGTTGATGTAATCGCCCTCGGTCGCGCCCTCAGGCACAGCGTCACTCGAACGATCATAGCGCGACTGACGAAAAGCGATCGTCATGTCGATCGAGTCGGCCTCAACGATCGGCGCAATCGCATCATAGAAGTACAAATGCTGCCGCCCGGTCAATCGCGCAATATCAGCTGCGAGATCGTCCGCCGTCAATGGGCCACTGGCAATGATACACGGGCCGGCTGGAATCGATTTGACTTCTTCACGGCGCAGCTCGATGCGCGGATGCCGGGCGATACGTTCCGTAATGAGTGCGGCGAATCGATCGCGGTCGACCGCCAGCGCACCGCCCGCCGGCACGGCTGTTTCATCCGCCACATGCAGGATGAATGAATCAAGCCGGCGCAGTTCGGCCTTCAGCAAACCTGAAGCGCGATCCGGCAAGTTACTGCCCAGCGAATTGGAGCAAATCAATTCGCCAAGTTGATCCGTTTGATGCGCGGGCGTGTTGCGAACCGGGCGCATCTCATACAGAACGACATCAATGCCGCGCTCCGCCGCTTGCCAGGCCGCTTCGGTTCCAGCCAGTCCGCCGCCAATGATGCTGAGTGGAGTAGTCATGTAGTCAAGTCGTCGTCTGGTCAATTGGGCAACTGGTAATTGGGCGACCGATTGACCAAGTAATCAGTTGACCAGTTGACCAAGTAACCAGTTGCCTTAATCACTGTAGTTTACACGCCACCATCGTCTTGATCAATCCGAAATACCGAATACTCAAGTACGTAATCTCGAAACCGGCTGCGCGCACATTTGCCTCTGTATCCCGATTCAGGTTACAGCCCTCGGCCCAGCGATACCAGCGCGAATTGAGTTTATCCTGCAGCCGCGCCAGCCAGGTGTGATGGCTGCGGACATGCTCGATCAGATAGAATTTTCCGCCGGGCTTCAAGACGCGCTGGACCTCACGCAGGCCGTCAACCGGCTGCTCGACACTGCAAAAGACTAGCGTGGCAACGGCCACATCGAAGGTGTTATCAGGAAACGCGAGATGCTCAATGTCCGCCGACGCCAATCGGATGCAGGCGCTAGTCTTTGGCTTCGCTTGCGCAATCGATTCTTCATTGAATTCGGTAGCAACCAGCGAAACGTCCGCCGGGTAATGATCGAGATTTGGCCCAGAACCTGCGCCGACTTCAAGGACGAAGCCGCGCACATCGCTCAGCAAAGCGCTGCGCCAGTCACCGAAAAAAGGAACATAACCCGTTCGGCACATGCGGCTATTCTACCACAACGGCCCTAAAAACTCAGCCAGGTTTCACAATTTCGAGCGGTTTTTTGTTGGTCATCTTGCATAATAATAAATGACACGCGCCAGCGCATGACAAACTACCTCTATTCGATCGACGTTATTGACTTCGACGGCTAATTACGATATAGTCGATTGAGTCATCGGTCCACATCCCACGGAAGGAGAGACATATGAGCATAAGCACGTTGGCAAAATCGATCGCTGAGTCGCCTACGCTGAAGATGAATGAGGAAGCCCGCATCCTCCGCGAGCGTGGCGAGGCAGTGATCCACCTGGGCATCGGCGAGCCTAAGAATAAGACCCCGTTTCCGGCCATGTTGAGCGCCGCCGCCAAACTTAACGCCGGCGATATTAAGTATTCACCCACAGATGGCATCCCGTCGCTGAAGAAGGCCATCCTCCGCTACACCGAAGAGAATTACGACAAAGTTGCCGCGCCGGAAAACGTGATCGTTTCATCGGGCGCGAAGCAATCTCTCTTCAACGTGTTTTACTCCTTGCTTGATCCCGGCGACGAAGTGATCATTTTAGCGCCCTACTGGGTCAGCTATCCGGAAATGGTCAAGATGGTGCGCGGCATACCCGTCATCGTCACGCCGGAAGACGGCCGCTTCGAGCCGCGCATGGCCGACATCGAGCGCGCCGTCAGCTCCTCGACCAAAGCGCTCATCGTCAACAGCCCCAATAATCCCTCGGGCGCGATGGTCTCCGAAGAGTTTCTCGCACAGGTCGTGGACTTCTGCGAGAAGAAGAATATCTATCTCATCATGGACGACATCTATCACAAGCTGGTCTTCAGCGGACGCAAGTGGCTGCCCGCTTACAAGTTCAGCAACAAAGATGTCGAAGCCACCAAGATCATCGTCATCAACGGCATCGCCAAAGCCTACGGCATGACGGGCTTCCGCATTGGCTGGTGTATCGCCAATCGCAAATTGGTGGAAGTGATGACGAACGTGCAGAGCCAGATCACATCCTGCACCGCGCTGGTCTCACAGGCTGCGGCCGAAGGCGCGTTGAACGGCCTGCAAAGCGTCGTCGATGCGCTGCGTCTGACAATCGAAAATCAATGCAACGTGATGATGACGGAACTTGGCGCCTTCACTGGCGTGAAATGCATCAAGCCCAGCGGCACCTTCTACTGCTTCCCCGATTTTCGCGCCTACAGCAACAACTCGGTGGAGCTGGCCAATACACTGCTCAAGAAGGCCAAAGTCGTAACCGTGCCCGGCAAGGAATTCGGCATGGAGGGTCACTTGCGCCTGAGCTACGCCGGAACGATCAAGGACGTGACCGAAGGCGTCGCGCGCATCCGCTGGGTACTCGATCCGAGTTCGCCGACCGAGATTTACATCGGCGACAAGAAGATGGTCCGCGATTGGATGTAGCCGGGTGTTGGGCAACTGGGGATTGGGAAGTGGTCAACTGGTGTTGGTCAATTGGATAATGAGTTGACCGATTGACCAGTTGACTAATCGACCGAGAGCCAGTTGACTCTTAACCCCGACAGGAGACCCCCTATGAGCCATTACCTTAATATCAAGACACCCGCCGCGGCACAAGCCGCCGCGCTAAAACCCGATTACGGCCTGGATAATCACGGGCTGGCAAACCTGGGCAGCGTGTACTGGAATCTGCCGACCGAAGCGCTGGTGGAAGAGGCCATCTTCCGCGGCGAAGCTAAACTATCGCGCGAGGGTCCGCTCATCGCCAACACCGGCAAGCACACGGGCCGCTCCGCGAATGACAAATTTATCGTGCGCGAACCGACCACTGAAAACAACATCTGGTGGGGACAATACAATCGACCATTCAGCCCGGATAAGTTCAACGAGTTATATGGTCGAGTGCTGGGCTATCTGCAAGACCGCGATCTATTCGTGCAAGATTGCTACATTGGCGCCGACCTCGAGCATCGCATGCCGGTACGCCTCGTCACCGAGCTGGCGTGGCACAGCATGTTCGCACGCAATATGTTCATCGTTCCCAAAAGCAACGATGAATATCGCCGCCATGTACCCGACTTCACCGTCATCGCCGTGCCCGGCTTCAAGGGCATTCCGATGATGGACAGCACAGCCTCCAACACCTTCATCGTGCTCAACTTCGAGCAGCGGCTGTGCCTCATCGGCAACACCGCTTACGCCGGCGAGATCAAGAAATCGATCTTCACCGTGATGAATTTCCTGCTTCCGCTCAAGAATGTATTGCCGATGCACTGCTCGGCCAACATCGGAAAAGACGGCGACACCGCGTTGTTCTTTGGGCTGTCCGGCACCGGCAAGACCACCCTGTCCGCCGATCCGACGCGCGGCCTCATCGGCGACGATGAGCATGGCTGGGGCGAAAACGGCGTGTTCAATTTCGAAGGCGGCTGTTACGCCAAAGTCATCGACCTATCGGAATCCGCCGAGCCTGAAATCTTCGCGACCACGCACCGCTTTGGCACGATCCTCGAAAACGTCGTGTACGATCCGGTAACCCGGCTGATCGATCTCAACGACGAGTCGCTCACGGAGAACACGCGCGGCTCGTACCCGCTGGAATTCATCGGCCACGCGGTGCCAGAGAAGCGCGGCGGGCATCCCAGGAACATCATCCTGCTGACGTGCGACGCGACGGGCGTGATGCCGCCGATTGCCAGGCTCACACCCGATCAGGCCCTGTATCAGTTCATCAGCGGCTACACCGCGAAGTTGGCGGGCACCGAAGCCGGCATGCGCGACGAACCTGAGATCACTTTTAGTGCCTGCTTCGGCGGGCCGTTCATGGTGCATCATCCGGCGGTGTATGCAGACCTGCTCAAGCACAAGATTCAGCACTACGGGGTGAACTGCTGGCTGGTGAACACCGGCTGGGTCGGTGGCGCATATAGTGTAGGCAAGCGCATCAGTATCAAGTATACCCGCGCACTGTTGAACGCGGCCTTGACCGGCGCCCTGCTCAACGAAGAATACTACACCGATCCGGTCTTCGGCTTCCAGGTACCCAAACACTGCCCCGAAGTACCCGACAGCGTACTTGATCCCGCAGCGGCCTGGCCGACGAAGGAAGAGCACAGGCGGAAGTACACGGAACTGGCGAGTCGCTTCATCGAGAACATGAAGAAATTCGCGGATAAGACGCCGGAGGAAGTGATTGCGGCAGGACCGAAGATTTAGACCACAAATAGATACGGATTATCGCTGACGCGTAAACTCGCCCGACCTTTGTTTGAGGTTGGGCGAGTTCGTTTCCAGGGTTGATTGTCGCACGGGCCAGATAGTTGCGCCGCAGCTTCAGATTCTCCAACTGAACAACCCTGCTGGTCGGTCTTCGCGGTGCAACAGAGGCTTATTCTGCGAGTTGCCTGCGCTGACGAGCGACTTCATACAAGAGGATGGATGTGGCACACGCCACATTCAATGAACTGGCGGAACCGAACATCGGAATGGTCACCATGGCATCGCACAGCAGCCGATAGCTTTCGCTCAGACCATGCGCCTCACTGCCAATCAGCAAGATCGTCGGCGCAGTGAAGTCATGATCTTGAATCGGCGCGGACGCTTTGGAACTTGTCCCGATTACGCGGAGTCCACCACTGCGCTGTTTCAGGCCGCCAATCCAGAAAAGAAGTTCCTTATGCGAAGGCAAGCGGACGGCTGGAACGCTGAAGAATGAACCAGCCGTTGCCCGGATCGTTTCCGGATCATACAAGTCGGCCGAATGCCCCGTGATAATCAGTCCATCTGCTCGCAAAGCATCGCACGATCGAATGATAGCGCCGATATTGCCGGGGCTGGAGGGACGATCTAAAACAACGACAAGCGTATTCTCTCGCTCAGGGATGCGCGCCAGATCATCCGGGGGCATGGCGACCAGCGCCAGCAATTCAGATGCTTCGTCTTTCTGGCTCAGTTTTTGCAATAGAGGCAGCGGCAACTCGAAATGTTTCTTCGCCGCTGCTGTCTCGATGACGCCTTCCGCCCAATCGGACAGTCTGGTGTCCCGGCTGAATACCAGAGCCTCGATGGGCCAGCGATGGTGCAAGGCTTGATTGATGGCCCGCACGCCCTCTACGAAGAATTCCCTGGACTTCTCCCGTTTGGTCCGGTTGCGGCGGAGCGTTTCGATCGACTGGAATTCGCTATTCTCGGTGTAAATCTTGACGAGCGTGGTTTTCATAGTGGGTGTGGCCAAAGCATCAGGATAAACACTAGTACGACGCGGCAGAAGTTCATCTGCGATTTCAAACCACGGCGCCTGGCGGCCCACTGGCTTCCAGTGGAAGCCAGACATGGGCAGGGCACGGAGAAAAACTCTGTGTTCTCTGTGTTCTCCGTGGTCAATGTAACCTCCAGGTTGTTTAAGCCCGCGTGCACTAGACCAATTCAAACTCCGCCGTGAAGTGACGCAACAGTAACGGTTCGTGAATGATCTTCAAGCCGCGAATCGAATCGCGCTGCTCGTTGACATGAATACAGGTGGTTGCCACGTAATCGAGATGCGCCTGCGTATACACGCGGCGCGGAATCGCCAATCGAACCAACTCCGTCGTGGGATAAAGCATCGCGCCCGTGTCGGGATCAGGATAGGCAAACATCACACTGCCGATTTCCACCGTGCGAATGCCGCCCGCAACGTACAACGCGACCGAGAGGGCTTGCGCCGGAAATTGCGCTTGCGGAATATGCGGCAGCAGACTGCGCGCATCAATGTAAATCGCGTGACCGCCCGGCGGCTCCACGATCGGAATACCGGCCTCCCGCAACCGATCGCCCAGATACGCCGTCTGCGCCACGCGATACGCCAGATAATCCTGATCCATGCCTTCACGCAAGCCGACAGCGAGCGCTTCCAGATCGCGGCCCGCTAAACCACCATACGTTGGAAAGCCTTCACGCAAAATCAATTCATTTTTTACCCGTTCAAACAGATCTGCGTCACGCATCGCCAGCAAGCCGCCGATGTTGACAATGGCATCTTTCTTGGCGCTCATCGTAAAGCCGTCGGCATACGAGAATTGCTCGCGCACGATCGCCTCGATCGATTTGCCGGCGTAACCGGCTTCGCGCTGCTGAATAAAGTAGGCGTTCTCGGCAAAACGCGCCGCGTCGATGAAGAACGGAATCTGATGGCGATGATACACGTCCGCCGTGGCACGCAGATTCTCCATCGACACCGGCTGCCCACCCGCCGAGTTGTTGGTGATCGTCGTCATGCCGACGGGGATGTTGTTTGCTCCGACGGTATCGATGAACCGTTCCAGTCTGGCAATATCCATGTTGCCTTTGAACGGATGCTGCTTCGCCGGCTCAGCCGCTTCAGCGATCACCAGATCGACCGGCTTGCCGCCCCGCGCGCGAATGTTGGCGTGGGTCGTATCAAAGTGTTGATTGCTCGGCACCGATTGACCGGGTTTCACCGTCACCCTGAACAAAATATTTTCGGCGGCGCGGCCCTGGTGCGTCGGCACGAAGTACGGCAGACCGGTCACGTCTTCAACCGATTGCTTGAGTGTATAGAAACTGCGCGCCCCGGCGTACGATTCGTCGCCGTGCATGATGGCCGACCACTGTGTGTCGCTCATCGCGCCCGTACCGGAATCCGTCAGTAGATCGACAGTGCAGTCTTCGGCACGAACTTTGAACAGGTTGTAACCCGCAGCCGCAATGCTGCGCTCGCGTTCTTCGCGGCTGGTTCGCTTGATAGGTTCAACCACTTTGATGCGAAACGGCTCGAAAGGATAAGCAGACATTCGATCTCCGGTAGCAGATTTGAAATACGCAATACGGACTACGCAACACGTACCGGGTATTGCGCCTCACTCCTCAAAAATCTCCGCCTCAAAAATATACAGCTGCGCATCCGGCTTGCGCCACGCATCGGCAGGCAGACCGGCTTTCATCCAGCACAAAGTCGAAAGGTATTCGTCATGATCCCAACCTTGCTCGGCAGGTACCTGCGGCAAGAACAAGCCGCCGTGTCCGGCTTTGCGGATCATCACGCCATGCTTGCCGACGACAACTTCCTCCGGGCTGCGTGCCAGCCGCAGCGGCGTCAGCACGCTGATCTCAATGTGCATCTCGGCCAGTTCGCTGGAGTGCATCGGAGCAAAACGCGGATCGTCCGTCGCGCTCAAGACACTGACCCGCTGCACACTTTCCCACAACGGATACCGTGCAAACACTTCACCGCGACAGCCGCGCAGATCGTGCGTGTGCTTGTGGCGCAGCGTGACGAACGTGGCACGCGGCTGCTGCATTGCGATCGAAGTCGGTTCGAAGTGCGGCATCTTGCGCGTTTGCAAATACTCCGCCAGCGTGTCGCGCGAAAGCTTCAGCAACTGAGCGTGATCCTCAGCCGTCAAAGTTGCGACCTGCCCTTTGACGAATTCGACGGCGGCATAACCCACCACCCGGCTGTGCTCGCCCTCGGGCGCATCGCCGGAGTTGGCATAGCGAATCACGTTGACCTGTTCTGCGCCGATCGATCGCGCCAGCAGCATCGACACCAGTACCGGCCCTTTGCCGCACATCGTGGTATGCAGATTGGGCGTGCGGCTCGACATCACTTCTTCGTCGTAAGCCTCCAGCGCCAGCGGATCGAGCGATGCTAACGCCGTAAGCGAAGACTTGTCCACTTTCACCGCATCCTTGTAGCGCGGATAGTGCGACAGATCGGTCGAGGCAACCACCAGCACGTCCGAGCGAGCAGCCAGAACCTTCGCCAGACCGTCGGCAATGCTGCGCGCGTTTTCGAGCGTGGGCCGTCCAATCGAGATCGGCACGATCGGCACGCCGGGCAATGCGCGTTGAATGAACGGCACTTCAACTTCGAGACTGTGTTCGCCTGCATGGATCGATCGATCGTCGTTGAAGATTGAGGCCGCCTCCAGCAACTGGTGAGCCAGTTCGACATCGATCGGCACATCACCCAGCGGCGTGCGCCACGCGCCAGCGGGCCAGATCGACGCGCCATCGAACGAGTAAGACATTTGATGGTTGAAGCCAAG
>JADGQE010000383.1 GCA_017882055.1 Thermoflexales bacterium | reverse complement strand
CCTGCCTCCTACCCCACCAAATACCAAAGAGCCAGAATTCTTAGCGGCTTTGCGCCTTTGCGTGAGGCTTTGGGCTTTTTTCAGAGGAGTCATACATTGTTTTCATTAGAGGTCAATAAATAAATTAGCGCCGCCAGTGGCGAATATTATGTCACGGGAGTATTGGAGCAGACACGCCCATCTTATGCCCCGCCGCCTGAGTTGGACATCATCTTGATCATAAGCGCTAGAGTGTTAAGGCTGACACGCAGGTAAGCAGCTGCCTCGCGGGCAGTCAACAACCCATCGTGAAATTCTACCATTGTTTCTGCTTTTGGTTCAAACGACGGTCGGATCATATCGACACCTCGATTGTGTGCACGGGCAGATCAGGCTGCTGGTGCTATTGTGGCATATGAGCTGGTTTGGGGTCATTTGAGGTCGATTGGGCAAGAGTTGGCATCGTGTGGGCTGAGGGCTTGTAGTAGAAGACATCGACACACTTGAAAATTATCGGGTACAATGAGTCGCCTCATAGCACGTCTAGAATCCGAGATAGCCCCAAAACGCCTATGCGTGCCAGACGCCTTTGGCGGCTACAGCCTTGAGGCGGAAATTTTCATTCATGACAACAACTCGACAGTCTGAATTCCACAATCTAAATTCTGACTTAGCGTCTTTTCGCTTCCTCATCACCGACATGGACGGCGTGCTGTGGCGCAGCAAAGAACCGATGCCCGGCCTGGTCGACTTCTTCAAATTCCTGCGCGAGCAATCCATCAAATTCATGTGTGCCACCAACAATTCGTCAACTGCGCCGCAAAAGATCGCCGATCGGCTGCGCTCCTTCGGCACCGATGTAACGCCCGCTGAAATCGTCACGTCCTCAAGCGCCACCGCCGACTACTTGACGACCATCCTGCCCGCCGGATCGAAAGTGTACGTCATCGGCCTGGACGGTTTGCGGTCCGCCGTGATCGAACGTGGTTTTGCGATCAGCGAAGACGATGCAATCGCCGTCGTGGTCGGCATCGATTGGAACCTGACGTATAATCAAATCAAGCAGGCCGCGCGGCTCATCCGGGGCGGGGCGAAGTTCATCGGCACCAATGCGGACGCGACCTTTCCGGCGGCGGAGGGGATTATTCCAGGCGCGGGATCGATCCTGGCCGCGATCGAAACGGCGAGCGGCGTCAAACCGATCGTGATCGGCAAGCCCGAAGCCGTGCTGTACGCCATGGCCATGCAGCGCATGCAGGCGCAAACCGATCAGACCGTCGTGCTGGGCGATCGATTAGAGACCGACATTCTCGGCGCAGTGCGCTTGAACCTCAAATCGATTCTGGTGCTGAGCGGCGTGACGACTCGCGAACAACTCCTGGCCAGTGACTATCAACCCGATTGGGTCTTTGAAGACATTACTGATTTGAAAAACCATTGGGGCCGCTCAATTCTTGATCATCCGGATGGCATGGCTAACCAAAACAAATCGGCGTAATCCGCTGTTTTAAGCAGGCAGACTTGCAAACACAACCATCGCTTTACGATCTATCGTTCGAACAACTCCAGGCGCGCATCGCGGCCTGGGCACAGCCGACTTTCCGCGCCCGGCAGATCTGGGAATGGCTCTACGTGCACCTGGCTGATTCCTACGATCGGATGACAAATCTGCCGAAGCCACTGCGTGATCGCCTGGCCGCTGAATTTGCGCTTGGCCGATTGACGCCGCAGATCGATCGGCTGTCATCGGATGGCTGGACGCGCAAGATCCTCTTCGCCCTGCCCGATAACGCTTACATCGAAACAGTGCTGATGGAATACGATACGCGCAACACCGTCTGCGCCTCGACCCAGGCCGGCTGCGCGATGGGCTGCACTTTCTGCGCCACCGGGCAAAGCGGCTTTCAGCGCAATCTATCCGCAGGCGAAATCATCGAGCAGGTGTTGTTCTTTGAACGGGCGCTGCGGAAAAGCGAAGGAGAGAAAGAGAGACGGCGAGATGGCGAGACGGTAGGCAAGCCAGTTGACCAGTTGACCGATCCCCGATCTACCGATCACCGAATAACCAACGTCGTGCTCATGGGCATGGGTGAGCCGTTTGCCAATTACAACGCCCTGTTGGACGCCCTGCACCGTTTTAGCGATCCGGTTGGCTACAATTTTGGTGCGCGGCGCATCACCATCAGCACCGTCGGCCTCGTCCCCATGATTGAACGCTTCGCGCAAGAAAAATCGCAGGTCAACCTGGCGGTGTCGCTCCATGCCGCCACCGATGACCTGCGCGAATCCATGCTGCCCATCAATAAGCGCTATCCGCTGGGCGTCTTGATTCCGGCCTGCCGCACCTACACGGAAACAACGCATCGCCGCATCAGTTTCGAATGGGCGTTGATCGAAGACGTCAACGACACTCCGGAACAGGCCCGCCTGCTCGCGCATCTGATCAAGGGCATGGTGTGCCACGTCAACCTGATTCCCCTCAACCCCACCCGTGATTTTTCCGGACGGGCCTCGACGCGCGAACGGATCGTTGCCTTTCGCGCCGTGCTCGACAACTCTCATATTCCCAACACGCTGCGCATCCGGCGCGGCATCGACATCAACGCGGGCTGCGGGCAGCTGCGACAATCGGTGATTTCTAATTTGTGATCTCAGATTTCAGATCGATTGAGATTCGCCGCTACACCACGCGGTGTCACCGGGATCGTTGACTCTAACAAAAACGCGGAAGCCGCTAGCGGCTTCCGCGTGTGGCTGATGAGCCAAACTCAGGCCAGTTCAGGCTGAAGCAAACCATAGTCGCCATTCTTGCGGCGATACAAGATGTTGATCGATTTGACATCCGCGTTTAAGAACACAAAGAAATCGTGCCCCAGCAATTCCATTTGCTCGATCGCTTCTTCCGGGTCCATCGGTGTGACGGGGAAACGTTTGGTGCGAACGATCGCGCCGGCCGGTTCCAGTTCTTCGCGCTCGGCTTCGGTCAGCGGTTCAATCTCGGCCTCCGGCTGGGTCTCTGCGCCGCGCGATTCCTTGCGGCTAGCCACCCGATCTTTGTAGCGAGTGATCTGACGCTGCATCTTGTCCATGACCGTATCGATCGCTGCAAAGATGTCTTGATCGCGTTCTTCCGCGCGCAAAATCCGTCCACGGCTGCGGACGGTGAGCTGCGCAATCTGGCTATGCTGCGCGCTCTGGGTACTTTCGACGGACAGCTCCATCCGAGCCTCGTCGATCGTCGGCAAATACCGATCGAGTTTACCGACCTTCTTGTCGACGTAGTCCTGCAACCGAGGAGTAATCTCAACATTGCGACCGCGAACGACGATGTCCATTTTCGTTCTCCTTGAGTATGGGGAAATTCCCCTTAAGGTGTGCGGGCCAACGTCAATCCAAACACGGACGCCGCCCCGGCTTGCAATAATACGGCGGCACACGCATCGAGCGTGGCGCCGGTTGTGCACACATCATCAATCACCGCGACGCGTTTCTGGCGCACCGCAGGATCCACACAGGCAAATGCATCCGCGACATTTAAGCGGCGCTGGGCCGCGTCCAGCTCCATTTGAACCGCGGTCGCCCGAATGCGCTGAAGACTCGATTCGGCGACAGGCACCCCCACACGCTTTGACAGACGCTGGGCCAGCAGTCCCGATTGATTGTAACCGCGTTCGCGTTCCCGCGTCGGGTGAAGCGGCACCGGCATAATCCGATCGGCGTGCAGCTCGTTTTCGACCCAATAATCGCCCAGCCAGTCGCCAAATAGATCGGCCAGGCTCGCCAGCCGTCGATATTTGAATTGATGAACAGCCTGCCGCAAGGTGCCTTGAAAGATAACCACCGAACGAATGAAGTCGATCTGGAGAGGATGCTCGCGGCACTTGGCACACAGCCGATGAGGGACATTGGGTTCGCCACATTTGGCGCACATC
>JADGQE010000382.1 GCA_017882055.1 Thermoflexales bacterium | reverse complement strand
TGCTCGAAGCCCTGAGCCGGCTCGATCTGAGCGAGGCCACCCATGGCGCAGCTGAAGTGGCGCTGCGCGAAATGCTAAAAGACCCATACAACTTCGCACAATCACCCGTCACCCAGTTCTTTCAGGAGCAAGTGCTGGGATCGATTGCCTTTGAAACGGCTTATCGACGCCCACCGCGCTTCAATCTGCCGTCGCTGTTGCTCGGCGAAGATCGTCCGCTGCTGAACGCTGCCGCCAGACACACACTCGATCAACTAGCGGCCTCGAATCAAGCTTATACCTGCGTCTACACGGCCCGACCCAGCCTGCCGCCGATCGACGCGGAGGCAGCCGGCCAATCGATCGGCTATTCGCCCGAAGCCGAATTAGCCGCGCAGTTAGTCAATCTGGATCAATATCCATTGATTGCGATGGGGCGCATGCAATGGCTGGCCGCGCAAGTTCAGCAGCCGTACGAAGCATTGACCAAGCCCGCGCCCGTGCAGGCACTGGCGGCCATGGGTGCGGCCCTTTCTCGGCGCGAAGCCGATTCGCTGCGTGCGGCTTACGCCTTTTACGCCGACGGCGAACTCAACGCGCCGTTGGATGAATTAGCCGGTCAATCGGCTGAGGTTTGGGTTGTTGAAGATGCAACGCTGGGGTTACAGGCAGCACAAGGCGCCGTTGATCTGCTAAAATCGTGCGGGCTTGAAGTGCGCTTCCATGGCCTCGGCATTTCTAATGGCGGTCCCAAAGCCGAAGCGCTCGCGCCATTGTGCGAGGTCATCCTGCCAGATGTCAACGCGGCGATCGAGTACATCGATCGCCGCGTCAAGAATATAGCAGAATAAAGATCGATCTATAGCGGTTTCCAAGTTGATTTACGGTGTCACCCCGCCTGGCGCGCCACCGTCGCATTGCGACGGGCATGGCGTGAGCGGAGCGACGCCTGGCGGCCCACCGCCGCAATGCGGCGGACATGGGCAGGGTCTCTCCGACTGTGGCAGAGATTCCTCGCTTTGCTCGGAATGACAGATCCGTAAACCAAACTGGAATGTGCACTAGCGCGTCGGCCCCAGCATGGCAGCGAGCTGCGCCACCTGGGAGCTATGCACCACGGCCAGCACTTCATCCGCCGGCTTCAGGATCACCTCGCCGCGCGGAATAATCAGCTGGCCTTTGCGGATAATGGCCGCGAGCACGCACTCGGTCGGCAGGTCGAGATCGCGCACGGCCATACCCACCGACTGGGCCGTTGGATGCACTTTCTCTTCCACCAGTGAATACTGGCCTTTGCGCAGTTTGAACAGCGTCATCATGTCGCCCAGCGACATCTCTTCGGCAATGAGCCGCGACATCAATTCGGCCTGATTGAGCGCCACGTCGACGCCCATCTCGGTGTTGAAAAGCCAGCCGTTCTTGGGATTGTTGACGCGCGCAATGACACGCGGCACGTTGAACTCGAAGCGCCCCAGCGAAGTCACCACCAAATTCGTTTCATCCTCGTTGGTCACAGCCGCCAGCACATTCGCTTCGGTAATACCCGCTTCTTCCAACACGCTCGGCGTGCTGCCATCGCCAGCCACCACGACCTCGGCGGGCAGCTCCTGCCGCAGCCGCTCGAGCACCGGCGCGCGAGCTTCGATGATCTTGATGGTGTGGCCCTCACTCAGCAGCATCGCAGCCAGCTGCGAACCCGTTTGGCCGCCGCCCACGATAATGACAAACATCGATCGCCTCCTCTACGCCAGTCCCAGCAAGGTATACAAACGATCGAGCGCGCTGGATAAAATCACCAGATGGATCGAATCACCCGCTTGAAACTGCGAGCCGAGCATCGGGATCAACGCGACCCCGTTGCGCGTGATCGCGGCCACGATGATCTCGCCGGCCACCGTCAGATCGCGCACCATCCGCCCTTCGATCTGCGGCGGCGTTTCGAGCGTGATCACCGCCACCTCGCCGCGCCCGAAAGTCATCTCGGGATCGAGATCGGAATGGGTCAGCAATTCATAAATACGCTGCGCCCCCCACGTCGTCGACGAGATCGTGACCAATCCCAGCCGCCGATAAATTTCGGCGCGCTGTGGATCGAATAAGCGCGCGACGACGCGCGGCACGTGGAAGATATTGCGTGCGATGCGCGCCGCGACGATGTTGGCGTTATCCGACGAACTGGTCGCCGCGAAAGCATCGGCCTGTTCGATGCCCGCGTCGATCAGCACCCTGCGATCAAAGCCCACCCCTTTCACCGTGTGGCCCTTAAACCTGGGGCCGAGACGGGCCAGGGCCTCCGGGTCTTGATCGATCACCGCCACCTCATGCCCCTCTTCAACCATGATCCGGCTGATTTGTTCGCCGACACGGCCACAACCCATAATGATCACTTTCATGGTATCACGCCTCCTTCATTCAACTTGCTTCCGTGCGCTGGTCGAGCGCGTTTGCCCTTGCTCCGAATAATGCCTTTGCGGATTCGATCCAGGCCGAAGACGACCGGCGCATATAGAATCAACCCGGCCCAATGCTGCCATTGCAACGGCCGGTGATCAAATACTTGATCCGGCGGCACGGCATAGATCGAGACTAACAGTAGCACAATTTCAATCAAAATACCTAGCAGCAAGAATCGATTGCTCAACCAACCCAGCTGATGAACCTGATCCGTTTCGGTGCGGCAGGCAAACGCGTTGCCGATCTGCGCGGTGATCACGCCGGCAAAAAAGACAGTCGAAGCCAGCGCGTACACCTCGCCCGAAGACGGCAGACGAGTCAGATCGGTATAGCCGTGCATGAAATAGATCGCGAAAAAACCGGCGTAGCACAACACGGTCTCGATCACCCCCAGCCAGCCGAAAGCGCGCCGCAGCACACGGCGATCGATCAGCGGCTGCAAGCGCTGGCGCGGCGGACGCCGCATCACGCGCGGTTCGGGTTTCTCGGTGCCAAGCGCAAGGGCAGGCAGTAGATCGGTGCCGATGTCGATGGCCAGCACCTGCACCACCGTGAGTGCCAGCGGCAGGTTGAACAGGCCCATCAGCACAAAGGGCATGACCTCCGGGACGTTGCTGGCAAAAATGTAGGTAATGAATTTGCGCAGGTTGTCGAAGACGGCGCGGCCTTCTTCAATGGCGCTCGCGATCGCGGCGAATTGGTCGTTAATCAAGATCATGTCGGCGGCTTCTTTAGCCACGTCCGTGCCGGTCACGCCCATCGCAATGCCGATGTCCGATTTGCGCAGCGCCGGAGCATCGTTCACACCGTCGCCGGTCACGGCCACCACATCACCGCGCGCTTGAAAGGCAGCTACCACGCGCAGCTTGTGCTCGGGCGCCATACGGGCGAAGATGATTTCTTCATTGAGCGCCGCCTGCAAATCCGCATCGCTCAACGCTTCCACATCCGCGCCCGTCATGATGCGCGGCCGTAAGGTGCTCAACATGCCAATGCGGCGCGCTACCGACTCAGCGGTGAGGCCGTAGTCGCCAGTGATCATCACAATACGGATGCCGGCTTCACGGCAAGTCTTGACCGCCGCCTCGACATCCAGCCGGGGCGGATCCATCATGGCAGCCAGGCCGAGAAACGTCAAGCCCTGCTCGACTCGTTCCGGCGTGTAGCCGGCCGCACCCGATCGCGGCGGCAAGTCCCGTCGGGCCAGCGCCAACACGCGCAGCGCATTGCGCGCATAATCGTCATTGGCCGCCACGATCGCGGCGCGCGTCACATTGTCCAGCGGACAAACTTCGCCGCGATAGAGGATGTGCGTGCACAGCTGCAGCACTTCTTTGGGCGCACCTTTGACGAAAGCGACTTCGTCGCCGCGCGATGTCTCGCGATGAATGGTGCTCATGCGCTTGCGGCGCGCGTCGAAGGGCAGTTCATGAATGCGCGGGAAAAGCGTGTTCAACATGTGCTCATTGACGCCGCCCTTCAA
>JADGQE010000056.1 GCA_017882055.1 Thermoflexales bacterium | reverse complement strand
GAAGCGGTTGCTCTGCCGATTGAGCTAGGGTGGCAATGACTAAACATGGGTCGGTAGTAACGCGGGCAAAATTATACCAGCCGCCGCACAATATGACAAGGCGACGAATTAAACTGCGAAGCCGCCGGAAAACCCAGCTGCTTGAAACGAACCCCGCGTCCAGGTGATGGCGTTTAGCCTACTGAGCCATTTTAAGTGTGAAGCTAAAAGTCGTTCCCACATTGACTTCGCTGTCCACCGTGATGTGGCTGCCATGCGCATCGATGATTTGTTTGACGATTTTAAGCCCCAACCCTGTGCCCGGCACCGTTCCTTCGGTATCAGCCACGCGATAGAACTTCTCAAAGATGTGCGGCAGATCCTTGGCCGGAATGCCCTTGCCGGTGTCGCGCACGCTGATCCGCACGTGACCCAACTCGGCCAATGGCTCAACTTCCAGCGAAACCGATCCGCCGGGTCGATTGTACTTGATGGCATTCGAGGTGAGGTTGACGATCACTTGCCGCAGGCGATCGCGATCGCCAATCACCTGCACCCCTTGAGCGGGCAGACGGCTGCCGATTTGCAAGCCGCGCTCATCGGCCTGCGGCTTGAGCAGCGTGATCACGTCGTCGACCAGAGGGTTGATGTCAACGGCGATCATCTGCAGGCGCACCCGCCCAGACTGCAATCGGCTCAATTCGAGGAAGTCATTCGTCATGCTCGATAGGCGGATGGCTTCCTGGTAAATCGTTTCGATGAAACCATGGGCCATGTCCGGCTCGATGGGGCGATTCACGAGTAGTTCGCTGTAAGCGACGATGCTGGTCAACGGGCTGCGCAGTTCATGAACCATCTCGGAGATCAAGTCGCTTTGGTGAAACAGACGTGCGTTCTCAATGGCGACAGCGGCTTGCGCGCTCAGCGTCGTCAGCATCTCGATGTCTTCAATACTGAAGGGGGTATCACCCACCCGGTTGACAGCTTCCAGCGCACCGATGACGCGGTCTTTGACTTTCATCGGCACAGCAATCAGTGATCGCGTATGGAAGCCGATGCGCTCGTCCATCTGCGCAAAGAAACGTGTGTCCCTGGATACGTCGGCGATGATCAGTGGCTGGCCCTCACGCACCACCCAGCCGGCCACGCTGTCGGCCGGAACTGCTTCACGTTTGACCTCTTCACTCTTGCTGCCGCTGGCCGCCTCGAAATAGAGCTGGCCGGTTTTGGCATCCAACAGCAAGATCGAAGCCGCCTCGGTGTGGGTTAGATCACGCGCCGCATTCACGATTAAGTCCAGCAGCGCAAAGAGATCGAGCGTCGAAGTGAGGACCTGGCTGAGTGACAGCAGACGCCGGTAGCGTTCCAGCTGATCTTCAAGAGATGCTTGCGACATGTTAGAGTCTGCCTGTTGTTTCAGGTGTAATTTCGGCACAGGGCCGCTATTTGGGGCAGCACTTCGGCGACATCCGCATGCAGCACCACATCGCTCTGTTGATCCAGATAGGTTTGGTCCTGATTGATCAGGACCAGGGCGACTTGCCGTTTGATTGCCATGATCGGCAGATCGGACGCGGGCGCAACTTCAAGCGATGAGCCGGTGACCAGCATCAGATCACACGCCAGCGCGGCGCGTTTAGCCGCCATCAACGCCTGGACCGGCAGAGCTTCGCCATACAAGATAACGTTAGGCTTAAGAATGCCGCCACAGGCCGGGCAATGCGGTATCTCACCGCGATCGATCGCTTCTTCGACGAAACCCGCTGTCGCGTAGACCGCGTAACATCGAATGCAGGTCGCGGTTCGAGTGTTGCCGTGCAGTTCAATCACAGCCCGCGAACCGGCGCGTTGATGCAAGCCGTCAATGTTCTGCGTGATCAAGGTCTTGATGATTCCGACCGCTTCCAGTTCAGCCAGCGCTAAATGCGCCGCATTGGGCCGGGCAGCGCGCATCGATTGCACCAATGGCCGGATCCATTCATAGAACTCGTGTGGCCGCTGGCGAAAAGCGTAGATGGTAGCCACCTTCATCGGATCATAGTTGGACCACAGTCCGCTGCCCCTGGTCCGAAAATCCGGTATGCCAGAAGGTGTGCTGATTCCCGCGCCAGTCAGAGCGATCGCATGCCGGGCGTGTGCGAGCAGTTCGGCTGCGCGCTGGATCAGTTCAATCATCTAAGTCGTCAGGCGCTGAGCCAGGCTGCGGAACTGATCGGCAATCAAGCTGCCGGGCTGCAAATGAATCATCAAGGCGGCCTGTTCCACTGCCTCAGAGGCGGCCTCGGGCGCGGGCGGGATGAAGCTGCTGACCGGAAGTTGGAGCAGGCTCTCAATCGTGCGCTTATCCAGCGTCGCTGCGCCGGCGACGTGATTGATCAGCGCCAGCACCAATCGATCGGACGGGATACCCCGCCGATTCAGCGCGGCAATCATGTTCTGGGCCACAGTCACCGCCAGCCGCTGCGGCTCGATCACCAGCACCAGCAGCTGGCAGAGCTGCAAAGCCGCGATCGTGCTTTCATCCAACGTGCTGCCCAGATCGAGCAGAACCGTCTGCCCCAGCTGCGCCAGACTGCGGATAATGGCCTGCAACTGCGCTTCCGGCAGCGTCGTCATACTGGCACGCAGATCGGGTGTCGACATCAACAGCAGAACCCCGCTGGAATGACGGATCAGCTGCGAGGCAGCCCGTGCGGCATCGATCTCGTGAACCGGGCTATTGATCAGTGAAGCGAGTCCACCCGCCGATTCGAGCCGCAGCTGCATGGCCACATTGGCCGCACTCGATTGGAGATCAGCCAGGATCACCGGACTGGCCGGAGTGCTATTTGCCAGCGCCGCGGCCACATTCAAGGCCAGTGTCGTGGTGCCGACGCCGCCCGCGACGCCCAGAAACCCGATCACGCGCGCTGCGCCCGATAGAGCCGCAGCCGGCTCGATTCGCAAAGTGCGCTGCAAGGCCGCATCAACGCGCGAAGCCAGTTCGTTGGGATGAACCGGCTTCGTCAGAAAATCATCGGCCCCGGCCTGGAACCCGGCCACTTTATCGCTGACCTGGTTCTTGGCCGTGAATAGGATGATGGGGACGCGACTGGTCCTGGGATCGCTGCGCAGCCGCCGGCATACTTCAAAGCCATCGATACCCGGCATCATCACGTCGAGGATCACGAGATCGGGGACATCCGACTCGACTTTGGCGAGCGCCTGCGCGCCGCTCTGCGCCGCCGTGATCGTGTGGCCGCGCCGCTGTAACATCAAGCCAATCAATTTGAGGCTTTGCAGATCATCATCAACGATCAGAATCTTGGCGGGCATGGGGGCATCCTGACTGAAACTCTAACACAAAAGACAAGCGTTGGCAACCGAATGCATGAATGAGGACATCACGGTATAATCAATGACCAATGCAGCAATTCTCAATTTGTCATTCCGCCTGGCGCGCCACCGCCGTTTCATGGCGGACATGGGCGGAATCTCTTTGCTGGCCAATGCTTGGACTTGCCGAGGCAGAGATTCCGCCCATGTCCGGCGCTGTGCGCCGGTGGGCCGCCAGGCGTCGCTCCGCTCGGAATGACAGTTGCCAAAATGAGAATTCCTATGACCAACGTGCAAGGCCGTCCGCGCCTTCAGTCTTGTCTACAATAAATTAAGCCTTCTTCATGGACATCATGCCCCTACTGATTGTGCTGGCCTGCGCCGCGCTGATTGCCCTGACGTTGATCTTGCGCCAGCGTCTGGCTTCGCGCCGCGAACTGGTGCGGCAGGTGCGTGAACTCTCCGCGCTGGCCGAAGCCGGCCGGGCGATTGGCGAAGCGCGCCTCGACACCGACGAGTTGTGCGAGCTGATCTATCGACGCGCTTCCGACATCGTGGAGTCTTCGACTTTTCAACTGGGTCTGTTCGACGGTGACTGGTACGACATTCGCATCTGGATACGCGACGGGCAACGACTCGAACCGCAGCGCTTCAACCTGCACGGCAATCCTGGCTTGATCGGCTGGACGCGCCAGTCACGCCAACCCTTGCTGGTGCATGACTTCGAGCGCGAACTCGATTCACTGCCGGCCCGGCCGCGTTACGATAGTGCCACGCCGCCGCGATCGGCGGTGTTCGTGCCATTGATCGCGCGCGACATGGCCGTCGGCGCACTGTCGATTCAAAGCCGCGAGACCGGCGCCTTCACCGAAAATCATTTGCGCTTGTTGTCCATTGTCGGCAATCAGGCGGCAGCGGCCATTGCCAACAGCCGCTTACTGGCCCAGGAACGCTGGCGCACGGGGCAGCTGCAGTTGATCAGCCAGGTCAATCAGCAAATTGCGGGCATTCTCGATCTGGACACCTTGTTCCATCAAACGGTCGAACTGGTGCGCACGACCTTCAGCTACTACTTTGTGGCAATCTGTGTGCGTGAAGAGCATTCCAACCGCATCGTGTTTGAAGGCGCCACGAGCGAAGCGCTGCACAACCAGCACATGCACGTCGGGCAAGGCATCATCGGCTGGGTCGTCGAGAACGGCGAATTCCTACTGGTACCCGATGTTTCGGCGGAGTCCCGTTACTGGCCGCAGGCTACGCTGGCCGAAACGCGATCGGAACTGGCTGTCCCCTTGATCTTCGGTAGTGAGACCATCGGCGCGATCGATGTTGAGAGTGATCAACCCTCGGCCTTTGGCGACGAGGATATTTACATCTTGCGCACGCTGGCCGATCAAATCGCGATTGCCATTCACGAAGCGCGGTTGTATGCGGCCGAACGCGAGCAAGCGTGGATCAGCACGGCGCTGTTGCAAGTAGCCGAAGCCACCGGACAGGCGACGAGCCTGGAGGAAGTACTCGATACGGTGGTACGCATCACGCCGATGCTGTCAGGCATCGATCGCTGCGGCATCATGTTGGCCGATGGCGCGGCCGGTGTATTTCGCGCGCAAGCCGCGTTTGGCATTGACGACCATGCCGAAGAATTCAGCAGCCTGCGGTTGAAGCCCGGCGATAGCCTGCTGCTGGACGAGATTCATCAAACTTGCAAACCCATCATGCGGCCCACCGCAGGTCTAGATGATCTGATTGCCAAATTATTCGGGCCAGGTGACGTGCTGGGGCTGCCCGTCATGGCGCACGGCGAATTGAGCGGCGTGATGTGGATCGGTGCAACGCCGGATCAAATTCTCACACGGCGCAAAGCGGCTTTAATCGGTGGTATTGCCAATCAGGCGGCAATGGCGATCGAGAGCGCGCAGCTCGCCCTCGCTCAACGCGAGGAGGCGTGGGTCAGCACGGCACTGCTGCAAGTCGCCGAAGCGGTTGGCTCGCAAACCGATCTCCGTGAAATCCTCAGCACCATCGTTCGACTGACACCGCTGTTGATCGGCGTGGAAATGTGCGCTGTGTTTTTGTGGGATGCGGATCGGCAAGCGTTTGTCGGCTCCGAAGCTTACGGCTTGCCGCAGGCCGCTCTGGCCGAATTTACCGCGCTGCGCATTCCGTGGGACGAATGGCCGCTGGGCAAAGCCGATCGATCGGACCGCGTGCAAGCCGACCGTTTCGCACCGGATCGACTCATGCGCCTGTTGCAATTGCAGTCGCCCATCGCGCTGCCCCTGCGCGCGCGCGGCGAAGTTGTCGGGACACTGCTGATCGATCGAGGCGCGGATGATCTCTTGATCAATCAACGCCGGTTGAACATCTTGATCGGCATCGCCGGCCAGGCCGCCGTCGCGATCGAGAACGTGCAGCTGCAAGCCGAGCTCGCCAGCCGCAAATTATTGGAGAAAGAACTCGATCTGGCGCGCGAGATTCAAAAGAGTTTCCTGCCGGAAGGCTGTCCCGGCATCCCCGGCTTTGATCTCTCGGCTTACTGGCGATCGGCGCGGCGCGTCGGCGGCGACTTCTACGACTTCATGCGGCTGGCCAATGGCCACTGGGGTCTGGTCATTGCGGATGTGGCCGACAAAGGTGTGCCCGCCGCGTTATTCATGGCCTTGAGCCGCACGCTGATGCGCGCCACAGCGATGAGCGGCCGCGCCCCGGCCGACGCGCTGCACCGCACGAATGAACTGATCATATTAGACGCGCGCTCAGATTTATTCGTGACCGTGTTTTACGGCGTGCTCGATCCGAGGCGGGCCACCTTCACCTACGCCAATGCCGGGCACAATCCGCCGATCTGGTTCAACACCCGATCGGGCGAAACGAAGTATCTCAGCGTGCACGGCATCGCGCTCGGCGTCGTGCCGGAAGTGAACCTGACCGACAATCGCATCGCGTTGGACAGCGGAGATGTGGTGGCTTTGTATACCGACGGCCTGACCGAAGCGTTGAATTATCAAGGTGAAGAGTTCGGTGTCGAGCGGCTGGAGCACATCATCCGCACCCACTGCGAACAATCCGCGGAAGAGATTGTGGCGGCGATTCAGCTGGCCGTTGAAGCCTTCGTCGGCGAAGAACTGCCCTTCGATGACTTGACGCTGGTGGTGGTGAAGCGAGACTCCAGGGACGAAGGCTGAAGGCTGAAGGCTGAAGGCTGAAGGCTGAAGGATGAAAGAGCGACAGAGAATTCGTGAGCGGTAGAATCTAACGCTCCAAGTCCGCGTCTCCGCGGACGGCCCACCGCGCTTAACGCTCCAAGTCCGCGTCCCCGCGGACGGCCCACCGCGCGGACGCGGTTGAGGAGCAGGGCCAATAGAGCGGTAGAATCTTCGGGCTCTTCCGAGTAACGCTCCAAGTCCGCGTCCCCGCGGACGGGCTCTCGAAAATCGAGCTAACTCAGCGAATGGGTGTGGCTCGTCAGGCGCCGCGCGGTGAAGGCAGGGGGCCGACACACACTGACACAATGAGTAAGGGCATCGATGACCTTTAAGCCCCAACATTTTCCAGATCATCTGTTTTTCATTACTGGCTCGCTCGTGGGCTGGTTGCCGCTGTTGGCTCGTCCGGAATTTGCGAGGCTCATGTTGGATTCGCTGGACTGGCATCGTCAGCACAAGCGCTGGTCGTTGTATGCCTACGTGATCATGCCGACGCACTTTCACCTCATCATCAAACCGGCGGAGGATCAAACTATCTCGGCCAACTTGCAATCACTCGGCTCCTTTACGGCCCATGCCATCCTGAAGCAACTCCGCGCCGGTCAGATGACGGTTGAATTGGACTACTTCGCTTCACATCGTCAACAAGACGCTACCGAGAAGCATCAAGTGTGGCAGCCGTTGCAAGCCAAGAATGTGTATAGCCCGGAGTTCCTGCGCGAGAAGGTGGAATACATTCATGATAATCCCATCGCCAAGAAATGGGCATTGGTTGAAAATCGTGCAGACTACCGCTATTCGAGTGCTTGCTATTATGATCGGGATGAAGGACCGCTGGTTGCGGTGGATGATGTGCGCGAGTGGTTAGGGTAAGGCCCGCGCGGACGCGGGCCGGGAGCAGTGGATCGTGGCGGCGATTCACCTGGCCGTGGAAGCCTTCGTCGGCGAAGAATTGCCCTTCGATGATTTGACGCTGGTGGTGCTGAAGCGAGATTCAAAGGACGCAGGCTGAAGGCACTTCATCTTTCTGCCTTCAACCGATACTCGATGCCCCAGACGGTTGCCCGGATCCATTGCTCTCGAAAATCGAGCCGACTGAGAAGTCGGCTCCACTTTGTTATATCTCTTCTACTTTGGTGAGTTTGGGTCGATGCGTGAGCAGCCAGGCCTGGCTGTTCAGCACCGGCTCGTCGGGCCGGGGCTTGATCATTTCGTAAGTGCCGTCGGGCAGCAAGCGACGCGCCTTCACGTTATCGGACAGGTAGACATCCAGCACGTCGTCGCACAGGTGACGAATCAACTGCGGATGCTCGATCGGGAACAGCACTTCCACGCGGTGATCGATGTTGCGCGGCATCAGATCGGCGCTGCCCAGATAAATCTCCTCGTCGCCGTCATTGTGGAAATAAAAGATGCGCGTGTGCTCCAGAAAACGTCCGACGATGCTGACCACCCGGATGTTGTCACTGACGCCCGGCAGGCCGGGCCGCAGGCAGCAAATGCCGCGCACCAGCAGATCGACTTTCACGCCGGCCTGCGAGGCCTGATAGAGCAGTTGAATCATCGGCTTATCGACCAGCGAATTCATCATGAAGATCAAGTGTCCGTTCCTGGTGCTGCGCTGGTGTTCGATCTCGCGTTTGATCAAAGCTTCCATGCGGCTGCGCAGATTGATCGGCGCGACCAGCAGCTTGCGGTAATCGGTCTTGACCGAATAACCGGTCAGATAGTTGAAGAGATCAGTCGCATCCGCGCCGATGGCCTCGTCGGTGGTGAAGAAACCCAGATCGGTATACAACAGCGCCGTAATGGCATTGTAGTTGCCGGTCGCCAGATGCACGTAACGGCGGATGTGATCGCCTTCTTTACGCACGACCATCGCGATCTTGGAATGCGTCTTCAAGCCGGGCAGACCGTAAACGACATGCACGCCTTCGGCTTCCAGCATCTTGGCCCAACCGATGTTGCTCTCTTCGTCGAAGCGCGCTTTGAGCTCGACCAGCACAGCCACTTGCTTGCCGTTCTGGCTCGCTTCCAGCAAGGCTTCGACGATGGGCGAGTTGCGGCCCACGCGGTAGAGGGTCTGCTTGATGGCCAGCACATCCGGATCATGCGCCGCCGCCTGAAGGAACTCAATCACCGGCATGAACGAATCATACGGATGATGCAGCAGGATATCCTCGCGGCGAATGGCGGCGAACTGGCCGTCGCTGTCGAACGGCTTGATCCGCAGCGGCCGCGGGACAACGGGGCTGAACGGGGCTTCTTTCAAATCGTGCCGATCGACGCTGTACAAGCCCATCAGATCGCTGAGGCCGAGCGGCCCCGTAACGGTATACATGTCATTGCGATCCATGACGAGGTTGTCGATCAGGATCGCGCGGATGTGCGCCGGCATCGCTTCGTTCACAGCCACGCGCACGACCGTGCCGAAGCGCCGCTGCCGCACGCTCTCTTCCATCGTTTCCAGAAGATCAGAGGCTTCCAGTTCCTGAATTTCGATGTCGGCGTCACGCACCACGTGAAAAGGATGCGACTCGACCACTTCCATGCCGGGAAAGAGCATGTCGATGTGCGCGGCGATGACCTGTTCCAGCCACACAAAATAATGATGATACGGCACCGTGCCGTCTTTGCGCACACTGCCGGACGATCGCTTGATGGGCACGAGACGCGGCAGCGTGCCCGGCACTTTGACGCGCGCAAAGCGATCCTGCCCTTTTCGATCACGGATCAGCACGGCCAGATTCAGACTCAGATTGGAGATATGTGGAAAAGGCCGGCCCAGATCGAAAGCGAGTGGCGTCAGCACCGGGAAGACGACTTCGCCGAAGTATTCGTCGACCCTGGCTTTTTGGGTTTCGTTGAGCGCAGCATAGTCAAGAATGTGGATACCGGCTTCGTCGAGCCTGGGCAGCAGCTCATGCTGCAAATAGGCGCGGGCTTCGACCATCAATTTCAAGGCGACCTTGCGGATCGCCGCCAGCTGTTCGGCGGGCGTCATACCATCGGGCGGCACGTCGAGGATGCCGGCTTCGATCTGCTGCTTGAGTCCGGCCACACGCACCATGTAAAACTCGTCGAGATTTGAGCCGACGATCGACAGGAACTTGACCCGTTCCAACAGCGGGTTGTTTTCATTGCGCGCTTCTTCAAGGACGCGATAGAAGAACTCGAGCTGGCTCAGCTCACGGTTGATGTACAGCCTGGGATCATCCAGGTTAATCTCGACCTGGGGCGGTGTGGTTGGTGTCATAGTTTCCCCGACAGGGTGCGGCGAACTCCGCGCTAAGGGCAGCCGAAAGGCGGTCCTTATCCGGTATGTCAATTCTATCTGTAAGCGGCGTAGCAGTCAAACCGCGAGACCCCGGCGCAGATTGACTCCGCCCGACGGCTATGTTAGTATCATCTTCAAAAGTCAACCAGGAGCCAACTATGAAACTCGTGACCTATCGACAGGATCGACAGCAGCGCATTGGCGCAGTGCGACAGGATCAGATCATTGATCTATCGAAAGTCGCGCCCGATATGCTCAGTCTCATCGAGGCCGGCTGGCCCGCACTCGCTCAGGCGCGCGAACTGATCGAGGCCGGGGCCAATCCGATAGCGCTGGAAGCAGTGACGCTGCTTGCGCCGATTCCGCTGCCGCGCCGCAACGTCATGTGTCTGGGGCAAAACTATCGCGAACATGCCCAGGAAATGGCTGAGATCCGCCAGGAAGAACGCAAGCCGCCGACTTTCTTCACGAAGGCGACGCACGCTGTGAATGGGCCGTATGCCGATATTCCTTTCGAGGCGTCAGTCTCCGCGCAGATCGACTGGGAAGCGGAGCTGGGAGTGGTAGTGGGCCGAAGTGGAAAGAGCGTCCCGATCGCACAGGCGTTGGATTACGTCTTTGGTTATGTGGCGCTCAATGATGTCTCCGCCCGCGACCTTCAATATCAGACGAGCCAGTACTTCATCGGCAAGAGCCTCGACGGCGCGTGTCCGATGGGGCCGTGGATTGTGACAGCCGACGAAATTCCCGATCCGCAGAACTTGCACATCACTTGCCGCGTCAACGGCGTGACGAAGCAAGACGGCTATACGCGGCAAATGATCTACAGTGTCGCAGACATCATTTCGATCCTGTCGCAAAGCATGACACTGGATGCGGGCGACATCATCGCCACCGGCACACCGAGCGGCGTAGGTTATGCGCGTAAGCCACAGGAATTCCTCAAGCCGGGTGATGTGGTGGAAGTAGAGATCGAAAAGATCGGCCTGCTGCGCAATCGGGTAGGAGCAGGATGAGCGACGCTTACTCCATCTCGATTTACGACCAGCCCAATCCCGATGACGTCCGCGCAATCGAAGATGGCCTGCGGGGGGTTTAATTTGCAGTACGCGCCGCCGGACTATTTCCACTTTGTAATTCACACCCCCGGTTTAGCCGGCGAGGTCGCGCGGACCGAAAAATCGATTGTATCAAGATCGCGTTTAGAGTTGTAGGAGACGAGCGTCTACGCACAACTTGTTTGTTTCTAACAGAAAATGGTAAGATAACTTCATGAGTACTCAACCCATACCACCCGCAATTGCCAGGATCGCGCCTGATGGCAATCTTACACCGCGCCAGAGGCGGCACTTTCTGATCGATTTGGCGCGACGCCGCGTACGCCCTGGAACGGGCAGCAGCGCCGAATTCATGCAAAGGAGGACCGCCTTGCATCCGTGGCCTGACTTGCGTTCGATCCTTGAAGGAATCGATTGGATGATAATCGGTGGAGTAGCCACTCGCGCCTACATGCCCGAGCGTGTCACGAAGGACCTGGACATTTTGGTGGATCGTACCGACGGTCCTGAGGTCATTGAGCGAATGAAAAAAGCGGGCTATTTGGTTGTATCAGAGTTGGCAGTGCCCGGTTATCTCCTGTGCTCGGCTGAAGGCATTGAGATTGATGTACTCTTTGGTAGATATCGTTGGTTGAAGGAGGCGTTTGCTCAGCCTCAGTACTTCCCGAATTTAGCCGGTTTGACATTGGGCGGATCGATCACCGCGACAACGCCATAGATCGCTTCCACCGCGCGGCGCAGAAATTTAGCCAGGCAGGCCAAGATAAAGACTTCCCGGGCGACGCGGCGGGGACCCGAACCGCAGCGCTGGAGATACTTCCAATGCAACGCAATCCAAATATTGCCCAGCACCAAAGCGATCCCCATCCACAGGAACCGCAAGGCCGCATTGCGCGCGGTGGTGCGGCCCCGGACTTGTTCCAACAGCCGATAACTGCTCTCAATCCCAAACCGACGGCGATAGGCTTTGCGCACTTGCCGCGCGGTCAGGTGTGGCGCATTCAGCACCACATACACCAGCCACACCCACTTCGCGCTGCCATCCCGCCGCTTTTCACGGGTGCGGACCACCATCACCGGCACCGTCACTTCGCCATACTCGGCGCTCCGAAAGGTGTGCAGGGTACGATAACTCTTCCGGCCCTGGCAGAGCGCCCGCGTGCCCCGGCCATTCGCCTTGCCTCGAATCGGCGCCGCGATGATCGCCGCCAAAGTGGGCTCGGCCATCAGACCCTGCAAGACCGGAATCGTACAAAAGCCCTTATCCAGATAGTAACGTTTCACCTTGATTTGCAGGGTTTTCACGCGCCGCAGCAAGCGTTTGACGACGCGGATCAGGTCGTCGCCGGGCCGCACAAACTCCACCGCCAGCGTGAAGCGCACATCGTGGTGCATCACATAGGCGGTGGCGCACCGGTAGAAACGGGTTGTGCCCGCACGCGCTTCGCCCCGGCACACCCAGCAATCGGGATCGTCGGGATCGTCGTCCTTGCCATAGTAGGCTTCATCATGCAGGTCCAGCGCCACCTCCTTCGGGTGATCGCGCAACCACAGCGGCAGTTGACTGGCCAAGGCCCGATTAGTCGCTCCCCGCAAGCGCCGAATGACGTTGGGCGTCAACTGGTCATTCAAATACCCCCACACCGTCTCACTCGTGGGGGCCGTGGCCAAATCGTTACAGACGGTTTCAATGTAAGTACATTGCGCCGCCGCCGAAACGAGGACCTGCCACAAGTCTTGGGTCTGACACAAATATCCATCCGCCGACAAGTCGAAGTATTGCTCCAACACCGCCAGGGTCGCGTCCAAGGTGGCCCGATCGGTCAACTTCGCGGCGTGGGGCAGAATAACTTTTGGCATGGCTAAGTCTCCAAAGGGTAAGTATGGAGACTATTATGCCATTCCCTTTAAATCCGGGAAGTACTGAGGCTATCTTCGTCATCAGAAACGAGTTCGCCATCGGGCGTTGTGGCGCTAAGCTGCTGCGCATGTCGAATGAGAAAGAGATCGGTTGCCAAGATTCTG
>JADGQE010000055.1 GCA_017882055.1 Thermoflexales bacterium | reverse complement strand
GTGCGGACAGCCGTGATCGTGACGATGGCGGCCTGGGAGAACAAGCAGAGCATGGGCTGTCATTATCGGGAGTAGCGGAAAGCGGACAGCATTCAGCAAAAATCAGTCGCCAGTGATCGGATTTGATCATTGGCGACTGAGGGCCATTGAATATCCCTCGAACTTTAATAAGGAGATCATCGAACATGGATACCGAACCGAATGGCTATTCGATCTTGCCACGTGACAAGGCCGAACTGATGGATCGCATCCAGCGCGAGTGGACGGCTTTGCAGCGTGCCATCGCTGGACTCAGCGAGGTGCAAATGAGTGTGCCCGATGCGGGTGGCTGGTCGATCAAAGACAATCTGGCGCATTTGTCTGCCTGGGAAAATTTCATGCGGCAGCATTATCTCCATCTTCTTCCCCCACATGAGGTCATGGGAATCGATGAAGAGACCTTCAAACAGGCCGATGAGAATGTGCTAAACGCCATCCTGTTCCAACGCAACAAAGATCGCTCGGTGGCGGATGTTTTAGCCGAACTTCGTCATTCGCATGAACAGGTGTTAGCAGATTTGGATCAGATGTCGTTTGCCGACTTGATGAAGCCGCGCTCCGTGGATGATCCCGAAGCCCGATTGCTGCTCGAAGGTGTCGTCAACAATACTTGCGATCACTATTTGGAACATCGGATCACGATTGAGAAGGTGGCCAAAGAATAGAAGCGTCTCAGCGTAGAATTTTGCCCTGGCCGACTGAGTTTCCGCATCTCCTCGTTCTTCGATCCAGATCATGCCAGGATTTGACATGAATCCGTGCCACAATGATGTCAGACTCGAACCGAGTACACTTTTCAAGGAGATGACAGCATGCAACCTCAAATCGTACCAAAGACTGACATGAAAGGATTACAAACCGGTCTGGCAGCTATCGAAGGGGCTAACCTTTACTACGAAATGGCCGGCGAAGGTCCCTATCTCGTCCTGGCCCACGCGGGCCTGGCCGATCGGAGAATGTGGGATGATCAATTCTCAGTGTTCGCGCAGCACTATCGCGTCGTCCGCTATGATCGGCGCGGCTTTGGCAAGTCTCCGCTGACTCCCGGCCCTTTCTCTCATCGCCACGACTTGTCCCAATTGTTGAAGTTCCTCGGCATTGAGCGTGCCCACTTGATCGGTTGCTCGGTGAGCGGTGCAACGCTGATCGATTTCACGTTGGAACATCCTGAGCTGACCACCTCGCTTGTTTTGGTTTCGTCGGCGCTAGGTGGTTATCAGTTCCAGGGTGATATGCCCCAGCCCCTGCTGGAATTGATGGCGGCTATGCAGGCGGGCGATCTCAATCGAGCGGCAGACTGTGCCGTTCAGATTTGGCTGGCCGGCCCCCATCGGACGGCGGATCAAGTGGATACGCGTCTACGCGACCGCGTACACGAGATGAGCATGACGGCTCTGCCCAATTTTTTTGTGGCGGAGGAAGCACTGCAACCACCGGCGATTGAGAGATTGAACCAGTTAACGGCCCCGACCTTGGCGCTTGTCGGGGAACTGGACGACGCCAGCATTGGCACGATCGCCGACCTGCTGGTAGCCCAGCTGCCACGCGCTCGGAAAGTCGTTATTTCTGGCGCGGCGCATCTGCCCAATATGGATAAGCCCGAGGAGTTCAATCGGGCGGTCCTGGCATTTCTGCCGCAGTTATGAGTTCGGTCGATCAAAGACAATCTGACGCATTTGTCGGCCTGGGAGAACTTCATAAAGAACAGAAGCGCCTCAGCGTAGAATTGCGCCCTGGCCGATTGGGTTTCTGAATCTCCTCGTTTTTCGATCCAGATCATGCCATGATTTGACATGAACCCATGGCACAATGATGTCAGACTCGAACAGAGTACACTTTTCAAGGAGATGACATCATGCAACCTCAAATCGTATCGAACCCGGCTTTCGCTGTAGTTGGGATGAAGTATCGGGGCAAGACGGATGGCGACAATCTGAAGAATCTGTGGAATCAATTTGGACCGCGTATGGCGGACATCAAGGATGCCGTCAGACCCGATGTATGCTACGGGGTGATGGGCAACTATGACGAGGCCACGGGTGAATTCGATTACGTGGCCGGCTGCGAAGTGAAGAACGCCGCGGCTGTGCCGGCCGGCATGACCCGCTGGGATGTGTCCGCTCAAACGTATGCGGTGTTTGCCTGCACCTTGCCGACGATGGGTGAAGCCTATAACGCGTAACTACTCAGCCGTCACTGCGAGGAGCGTTGTTTGCGACGAAGCAGTCTCCGACGCAGACGGCACCATTCGCTGATCGGCGTGGAGATTGCTTCGCAAACGCCTGGCGGCCCACCCACTCCGCACAGCGGAGTGGGGCATGGGCAAGCGCTCGCAATGACGCTAGCTGAATAGTTACCATCCTTGTTGCTTCACTAACCCTTCACGATTCACGACCATCATGACCGAACCTTTGACCATCGTTCAGTTATTGCTCATCGCTTTAGCCGGTATGGCCGGCGGCGCAGTCAACGCATTGGCTGGCGGTGGTACGCTGATCACCTTCCCTGTGTTGACGGCTGTGGGCATTCCGCCGGTAGTCGCCAGCATTACGAATACGGTGGCGTTAAGTCCCGGCTATCTTGGCGCGACGCTGGCGCAGATGAAAGATTTGCGGGGACAGGGACGGCGTCTACGGCTGCTCATTCCGACCGGCGCGCTGGGCGGCATCGTCGGCGGATTGTTGTTGTTGAATACCACCGATAAATCTTTCCGCGCACTTGTGCCGTTTTTGATTTTGCTAGCGGCCGGCTTGTTGGCGCTGCAAGATCGATTGCGTGCGTGGTTATTACGCCGCGTCGCGCAGTCAGGCCGATCGGGCGTGCACGAAGCCTGGGTGATTCCACCGGTGTTCGCCGCATCGATCTACGGTGGTTACTTTGGTGCGGGGTTAAGTGTCATCGTGCTGGCCGTGCTGGGCCTGGTGCTTGAAGACTCGCTGACGCGGCTCAATGGTTTGAAGCAGGCGGTCGCGTTCAGCGTGAACATTGCCGCTGCGATCTTCTTCTTGTTTTCAAATCAAGTGGTGTGGCTGGCCGCCGTCACGATGGCGGTCGGCGCGTTGATCGGCGGATCGTTAGGCGGGCGCCTGGCCGGTCGAGTGAAGCCGGCGTCGCTGCGCCGCATGGTGGTGGTTATCGGCTTGATCGTGGGCGTGTTGTATCTGCTGCGCGGATGATGCGCGCAGCCACAATGACGTACTCGATCACGGATTGTTGAGGTCTTTGAGGCGCAGGCGCAGGGACTGAATCGTCGTTGTGGTTGTCAATAGTTGACCTTCGATGTCGCTCAGTTTCTCGCGCTCACGCCGGACGAAGCCCGTATACGGCGCAATCGCTTCACGGATGCGCTGGAGCGATGATCCCAATTCGTGCTCGAACTGCTCCGTGAGAATAGCTGTCAATCGCACCCGCAGTTCTTCGATGCGGTTCTTCAATTGCTGCTTGGCCGTGCTGCGCCGCCGGGGCAGGATGAACAGCCCCAACACCGCCACGGTGCCGGCCGCCAACACGCCGGTCGCGTCGGCCGCGACAGTGTGCAACAGCGCGACCAGGACCGCGCCTAAACCGATCGCGCCCACTTCGACCAGGGCAGTCTGCGCGATGGCGGTGCGGACCGAATCGGCCAACACGCGGGCCTCGTCGGCCTTGTTGTAACTGCTGAGGACTTCGCGCGCGGCGCGTTGGGCCGAGGCCAGCTGCTCACGCCGGGTGTGATCGAACTGCGCGCCGACCTGGCCGACGATCTGATCTTGATGCTGTTCGGCCTGCCGATTGACGTGGTCGATCACGCGCTGCCATTCGCGGAAGTCTTGATCGATCAGCCAATCGATCAGGTCGCGCACCTGATCTTCCACTTCCTGCGCGGCATCGGCCACGACCTTCTGCTCAAACTCGGCCCGCACGCGCGACGTATTCAGCAGATCGAAGACGCGGCCCAGGCGCAGCGTCTCGTCGAAGAATTCGACGCCGCGCGCCGACAGGCGATGCAGCACGTTTTCCACATGGCTCAACTTGTATTTGAAGTTGTGGCGCATATCGTCTTCGTAGCCGCTGAGCTGATCTTCGATCCGATCGATGACCTTGAAATCGGCGTTTAGGAGATCGAGCCGGGCCTGGGTGCTGGCCATATATTGCTCTTGCAGCCGGGCCGCGATGCCGAGCGGGTTCTCGAATTTCAATTGCAGCCGCTGCCGCTCGTCCAGGGTGTTGAGGATGAATTCTTCGAGCGGACCGAAACGGCTGGCTTGCCACAAGGCTGATCGTTCTACGCCCGTCACGGTCTTGGCCTTTTGCGCCAACCGGGCCGACACCGAAAAGATTTGTGGCCGCAGGCCCAACAGCTGCTGTGCGTTGTCGTCGACGAACTGAACGACCTGCTGAATCTGGTCTTCGTCGTCGAAGATATCGATCTTGTTGATGACGATGACGACCTTCTTGCCCCACTCGCGTACCCGTTGGAGGAAAGTCCGCTCGGATTCGGCGAAGGGCCGATCGGCCGAGGTGACGAACAAGACCAGATCGCTGCGCGGCACGAAGTCTTCGGTGATGCGCTGGTGGCGCTGAATGATGGCATTCGTGCCGGGCGTATCGACGATGTTGATGTCGCGCAGCCACTCGATCGGCAGCGTCAGCACGGCGATGTCGTCGTCGCGCAACGGCGCGTCGTCGCGCATCGACTCCGTTGTCTCCGGGCCATAGCGCAGCATGTGCACGCGATCGGTCGTCGGTGTGACGCCTTCGGTCAAGAGCGGCTGGCCCAGCAGTGCGTTGATGAAGGCCGACTTGCCGGCGTTGAACTCACCGACGACGACCAGCAGGAACAGCTCTTCCAGTTGCCGCAGTGCCTGCTCCAGACGGCGCTGATCGTCAGGCACCGCATCCAGCCGGGCAAGCGTCACGCGCAAATTCTCCAACAGCGTGCGCTCTTGATTGAGGATCTCAGTCTGCTGTGCGTTAAGAGGTGTGCGTAACATGCCTTATTCCTGCATCGCGTTGAATCGGTACACTTATGGAAGTATAGCACAACGTCAACCCATGATCGGTTGCCAACGATTTTTCGTCTCTACCAGGCGGCGGTGACTTCGTGCTAAGATCGAGATGGCTTTAACGTGCTTCTAATCGATCGGGCGTACGATCAGGCTACACTTTTCGCAGTGTCACCCTGAGCCGCGTAGCGGCGAAGGGTCTCTAGCTGGTCACACAGAGACGGGAGCACTGCACCGCATGTGTTGCTTCGCAAACGCCTGGCGGCCCACCCACTCCGCTGTGCGGAGTGGGGCATGGGCAAGCGCTCGCAACACTTGCACCCACTGCATGCAGTGCGGTGTGACGCAGGCTGAGTAGTAACCTTAAATTGCTGATAAGCGTCGGTCAAGTCCTTTTCATTGGCATGGAGAGCCACAGAGGCGCCCAAGATACAGTCAGCCCCCACGGTGGTGGCGATATACACGGTGGCCCCATGGAGCCGAGTGTGTTTCTCGTCCGCGAGCAGATTCTGGGGTAACTGGTCAGGCTGTTTGACGGTTGTGCCGACGATACTATTTCGGCCCAGCCCGAGTTCGAGCCGTTCCCAATACATATCCGTGTGCCCAAAAACATGGGTCAAGCCCCAATAGGGCACGCCAAATTCGCCGCGGAGGAACGAGGCTTTCTCGACGTCATCGGTGTAACCCGTCATATAGGGTAAGACAAACGAAGGCGCAATGGTAAACACCTCGCCGTTCGGATTCTCCGGGTGGGTCACTTGGATACGGCGCAGACGGAGGTTCGGCATTTTCTGGGAGGCGGGTAAGATGTCATGCAAGGTGTAGCCCGCCCCCATCGCTTTGGGAAATAATTCTGGATATTGCCCAACCAGCCCATCCAGACACTGGCGAAAGGCAACGGGGTCGGCCAAGACGTGGTCATGCTCTGCGCGCGCAATGGGGAGGCAGATCCGTTTAGAACCCCGGCCCAACACTTCCGAGTCTTTTTCCGTGCGACACTTTCTTTCGCGGTCGGGTGCTGATTCGGACATCTGAACCTCCCTGACGTGAACTTGCTCGTCAAGGAATAGCACAGAAATCCATTTTGTCACTGATCAGCCAGCCAAACCACAGAATCCGTTAGAATCAGAAATTTTCTTCTTTGCGGCTTAGCGGCTTGCCCATGTCCTCAGCCCACTGGGCTGAGGACATGGGCCGCTGGCGTGCGTGAGATCATGGTTCTTTCAGGAGAGTCAGGCTATAGCCTCTCTTCGACGCCGGCTGGCAGTGCGACCAATCCGCTGATCACCTTGGGGTAGAAATCGGTGGACTTCTGGGGCATGCGCTCACCAGCGGCGCTGCAGGCTTGCACCTGCTCCAGGCGGGTGGGGTTCATCAACAGCAGGAATTCCGCCTTCCCTTGATCGACGGCTTCATAACCCGCCTGCGCGTCTCGCAGAAACTCGACCGGTTCGTGATCGGCTACGGCTTGCTTGTCAATGCCTAACACCTGCTCGATGAACAATTCGTGCAGAACCGCAACGTCGAGCCTGCGCCATTCGATCGAACGATCGGGCACGAGTTGATCCATCACTTCGGCATTGCGCAGTGTGAGCACTGCTGTTGTTCCGCCATAAAAGCCGAAGCAGGGTCGGGGTAATGGCTGGGCTGCCTTGAGCTTGCTCTCAAGTTCTGCCCGGCTTTCGACGGGCACCACTTCGAAATATTCTTTGGCCTGTTCGAGGGTTTCGGCTCCGCTCATGCGGCGATCGGCATGGACGAGGCGGTGGGTCGGCAGGATCACCAATCCCGGATCGTCCATACTGACCAACGCGACGGAGCGATAGTTGAAGCCGACATTGGGCGGGGCCTCGGGATATTTGGCTCGCATTTCATCTCGATAGGCCAGTGATGTCTCGTAGCGATGGTGGCCATCGGCGATAATCAGGTTACGCCGGGGAGCCATCTCCTTGGCAACTGCCGCGATGACTTCCGGTTCGGTCACGACCCAGAATTGTTGCAACACCTCGTGCTCAAGCAATTCACGGGCTTCCCAAGCAGGCGGTTGCTCAGTGATCGACGCAACGAGGTTGTTGATCGAGCCACCCGGATACAGGATGAAGACGCTGCTGAAATTCGTCGCTACCGATCGAAGTAAGTTGAGCCGGTCCCGCCTGCTGCCGGAGAGGGTCCTTTCATGCGGCAGGACAATGCCCTCGTCAAACCGGGTCAACTCCATGGCGGCGATCAGTCCCTGGCGGGCCCGCAGGCTGCCATCGGGCAGACGGAAAGTCTGGCGGAGAATATACAAGGCCGGCGCTTGATCCCGGACCAGGATTCCTTCTTGCAGCCAGGTGTGGTAAGTGTCTCGCGCGCGGCTGTAGACATTAGCGTGCTCGCCATCGCCGGGTTGCTCTCTGCCCTTGATCAAGCGGATTACATTATAGGGACTCAGGTCGTAGTACTTGTCTTTCAGGCTCTCGACGCGGTCGTGGGGCTGGCTGACCACGGCCGAGAGATCGGGGATTTTTTGCAGGTTATACCGCACGCCTCGAAAGGGCTTGATCGTCGTCAAAGCTTCCTCCACTGGTTGCTGAATGAATACCGTAACTGGGCTGGCTGCCCGCCGCGCTAACGACAACACCGTGGGCGGCGGTCCACGGTGTTGTTTCAGTTGCAAGGGAAGTCATTTGACGCGGAAAGCGTTTTCCACCAGTCCCGCCTCGAAGTAAGTGCCTGCATTGCCCTCGGCGGCGAAGCGGTAGACAGCGGCCGTGTAGATGCCGTTCAGAGCTGATCCGATCAGACTGACGATCATGATCGCCAGTACGAACATTAGGATCACGGCAATGATGATGGCGGCTGAGCCAGTCGATGCGGCGACTACGATTACGGGGATGAAGATCAGGAACAGCAGCAATACGATCAACCCGAAGACCACTCCGATGCCGAGATTACCGGCGATTTGCTCGCCCCACGTTTTCTTGAGCAGCTGTGTGCTGCGCTTCACCGCATCGATCGGCCCGACGTTTTCCATGACCAGCACTGGCACCGAGAGAAACGTGGCGATGTTCCAGGCGAGTCCAAATAACGATGCGACGATGCGACCGAGCAGGCCCTTCCCCGACAACCAGCGCAAGACCATGCCCACGGTCGATGCGATCAGGGCGTAGCCGATAATCGCGCCGACGTGCTGGCTGGCAATCCGAAAGCCGTCACGCACGGTCGGGTCGCCGCCCTTCAAGCGGATCATCGCCGCGCCGACCAGCGCCGAGTTGCAGTAGAAAATGACGGTGTACTGGACGAGATAAAACAAGAACGCAAAAAATGTCACCGTAATCTGGCTGCCGCCGCGCCCATCCGAGAGGCCTGCGAACAGGCCCGAGATGATCATCGGAATGGCAAAGGTCAGCGTGACGATGATCGCGCCGATGGTCGAGACGACGGGGAATACGATCAGTTCCTTGTCGGCGCGCAAGACGGCCCAGCTGGCTTTCACCAGCCCCCAACTATTTCGGATTCGGTTCATGACATTGCCTCCTGAATTGAAAATGATTAGGCTGCGATACCCGTGTATGCTTTGATTTCATTCGCTGCCGGTTTTGATGGGGCGCGTGGGATCGAGGATCCATTCACTCCATGATCCGGCGTACAAGCGTGTCTGACCCAGGCCGGCGTGGGCTACGGCTAAGACACTGTGTGCGGCAGTCACGCCTGAGCCGCAGTAGAAGGCCGTGTGGTCGATAGCGACCTGGCCCAGCAGCGATTTGTATTTGGCGCGCAGTTGCCCGGCGGTTAGGAATTTGCCGTCCGCGTCGAGGTTGCCGGCATAAGGCGCAGAGAGGGCGCCGGGAATATGTCCCGCGATCGGATCGATGATTTCGTTTTCGCCACGATACCGATCGGCATTGCGCACATCGACGACTCTGGCACGGGGATCGTGCGTCATCTCAAGCACATCCTGGGCGGTGACGATCCATTCGGGCTGAGGTTGCGGCCTGAAAGTTCGCGCTGCCCGGTGTTCGACGCCGCTGTGCGTCGGCCGATTCTCGCGCAGCCAGTGCTGCCAGCCGCCATCCAGCACGGCGACGTTGGCGTGGCCGAGCCAGCGTAATAACCACCAAACTCGAGCTGCTGCTATTGCGCCCCCCGCATCATCATAAGCGACGACTTGCGTTTTTGAATCGACGCCCCATTTTGAAAAGGTCGCTGTGATCGCCTCAAGCGCGGGCAGGGGATGACGCCCGGTCTGGCCGCGAACGATCGGCCCTGACAAGTCTTCGTCGAGATGCGCGTAGATCGCGCCGGGAATATGCGCTTGCTGATAGGCGCGCCGGCCGCGTTCGGTATCATTGAGCGAAAAGCTGCAATCGATGCTGGCCCAGTCGGGATCGGCCAGATGTTGCGCGAGGTCGGTGGTGGAAATCAATGTAGTGAATGGCATACGACTATTTTACACCATCTGGCCGGGATTGCCGTTATGCTATAATCGCGCCGGTATTTGCATGTTTTAAAAAGGAGAGGCGACGCATCATGCAATTGTATTTCATTCGACACGCTCAATCCGCTAACAATGCGCTGTGGGATCGAACCGGCGCTAACCAGAGCCGCAGTCACGATCCCGAATTGACCGACATGGGTTACAGGCAGGCGCATGCCCTGGCAGAGTTCTTGCGCCGATCGAACTCAGCCGTTTCGATTGAAGGACGCGATCCGCAGAATGTGACGGGGTTTGGCTTAACGCATTTGTATTGCAGCCTGATGGTGCGCGCCGTTGCCACCGGCTCGATTGTGGCTGAGGCGCTCAATTTGCCGCTGGCGGCGTGGCCCGATCTGCACGAGAGCGGCGGCATCTATTTGGATGACGAAGTCACGGGTGAGCCGATCGGGCTGCCCGGCAACTCACGCTCCTACTTCGAGACACATTATCCAGGGCTGGTGCTGCCGGACTCACTTGACGAGCAGGGCTGGTGGAATCGGCCACATGAGCCGCCAGAGGAGCGACCGATTCGGGCGCAGCGTTTCTGGCGCGAAGTCCGCGATCGACACGGTGGTACTGACGATCGCGTGGCGGTGTTCAGTCACGGTGGCTTCTATAATCACTGGCTGGTGGCGTTGTTGAATATGCCGGAGCGCCAAAGTCTCTGGTTCTCGATGAATAACACCGCGATCACGCGGATCGATTATGGCGATCAGGACACGTATATCGTTTACACGAACCGCGCCGATTTCTTGCCAGCGAACCTTGTCACATAGGATGACAAAGTCCAGCGGCGATTGTGCCTGCACAAATAATCAGCCCGTCGATGATCTTCATCAGCGGGGCTGTGCTGTGTTGGTAAGCGGCTCTCAATGCTCGTGCGGACGCAGCGTTTCAGCACCGTCCAATTTTCCCACAAGCATCTGCGGCTCATGAATCAAAACCGGCAAACACTGCGGGCAGATGTAGGCTGTGCCACTGCGATGATTGAGCGTGAGCAGCGGCACTTGCTCGACGCCGCGCTGGCAGTTGACGCATTGCATAGACTCAGCGGTGTTGTTCATGTCTCAACCTTTCGATCGCCATAATGTGATTCTGTAATGGGCTGTGTTGGCGCTATGTCACTATAACAGAAACCGCATCTGCGTGACATGATATAGATCAGCTAAAAAAGAAGACCCGGCGGCTCGCTTGCGCGTAAGTCGTCGGGTCGATGGGCCGTAGTTTCCGGTTACCTGCTGGCTGCTGCCGCTTCTTCCTCTTTATCCTCGCGTCGCGTCAACTTGCGGCGTTCTTCGGTGTCGAGGAGGCGCTTGCGCAGGCGCAGACTGAGCGGTGTGACTTCAAGCAATTCATCGGCCGCCAGATACTCGATGCAGTCGTCGAGGCTCATATTGCGGGGCGGTGTCAGGCGCACGGCAATGTCGCCGGTCGAGGCGCGCATGTTGGTCAGATGCTTCTTTTTGCAGACGTTGATCGCCAGGTCGGTATCGCGGATGTGCTGGCCGATGACCATCCCCTCGTACACATCCACGCCGGGGCCGATGAATAAATTGCCGCGTCCCTCGCCGTTGTTCAAGCCGTAATTGGTGGTGAGGCCGGTTTCCCAGCTCACCAGCGAGCCGTGCTCGCGTGTGCTCATCTCGCCCGCCAGTGGAAAGTATCCGGCAAACAAAGCGTGTATCACGCCCGTGCCGCGCGTGGCGGTTAAGAAAGCCGATCGGAAGCCGAGCAAGCCGCGTGTCGGCACGGTGTATTTGAGATAGACGGTGCCGTCATCGCCGTGGCGCACATCCGTCATCATACCGCGCCGCGTGCCCAACATCTCCACGACCGCACCCATGTAAGGCTCAGCCACTTCGATGTAGCATTCCTCAAACGGCTCCAGGGTTTGGCCGTCTTTCTCGTGATAGATCACTTCCGGCTTGGCGACTTCAAACTCGTAGCCTTCGCGCCGCATCGTTTCGATCAAGATCGCCAGGTGCAGTTCGCCGCGCCCGGAAACGATGAAGACGTCGGGCTGCTCGGTTTCAGCCACGCGCAGCGACACATTCGATTCAAGTTCCTTGAACAATCGCTCGCGCAGTTTACGCGAGGTGCTCCACGTGCCTTCTTTGCCGCTGAGCGGGCTGGTGTTCACGCCGAATGACATGCGCACCGTCGGCTCTTCAACGCGGATCGGGGGCAGGGCCTTCGGCTCAATGGGATCGGCGATCGTTTCGCCGATGAAGATTTCCGGCAGGCCGGTCACGGCCACAATCTCACCCGCATCGGCTTCGCCGACCTCGATCCGATCCAGACCCTGATGCACAAACACCTGCGCGATCTTGCCGGACGTGATCTTGCCATCGGTGGCGATGCGGACGACTTCTTGCGCCCTGCGAATTTTGCCGGCGAAGATGCGACCGATCGCGATGCGGCCTTTGTAATCGTCGTAGGCCAACGTGCTGACGAGCATCTGCGTCGGCGCATCCGGCTCGATCGTCGGCGCGGGCAGATAGTTCACGATCGTTTCGAACAGCGGCTGCAAGTCGGTTCCTTCCGAGATGGGGGTCAGCGAGGCGTTGCCGAGAATGGCGTTGGTGTAGACAATCGGGAATTCCGCTTGATCGTCGGTGGCGCCGAGATCGATAAAGAGATCGAACGTCGCGTTGGCGACGTGGTTCAAGCGGGCATTGGGCCGATCGACTTTGTTGATGACGACGATGGCTTTGTGACCCATTTCCAGCGCCTTGCGCAAAACGAAACGCGTTTGCGGCATCGGCCCATCGACCGCGTCGACGAGCAGCAGTACGCCCTCGACCATGTTCATGACGCGCTCGACCTCGCCGCCGAAATCGGCATGGCCGGGCGTGTCGACAATGTTGATCTTGAGGCCCTTATAGGTGATCGCGGTGTTCTTGGCGAGGATGGTGATGCCGCGCTCGCGTTCGAGATCGTTGCTGTCCATCACGCGTTCCACGATAACCTGGTTGTCGCGGAAGATGTGGCTCTGCTTGAGCATGGCATCGACCAACGTGGTCTTGCCGTGGTCGACGTGGGCGATGATGGCGATATTGCGAATGTCGTTACGTAGTGTGGTCATAGTTTCCCTGGGCTGACGAAAACGCACCCCGGCTGTGCTGCAAGCCGAGGTGCAGATGTTGCTCGGTTGATACTTAGATTATAACCGTTTCGGTGTCGATCGACAAGAGGACGAATTGCTCTCAGTCCGCGTCTGGCCACCCATTCGCCAGTGGCGAGTGGGGTATGGCCAGACGCGGGCTTGGAGCCCTTGTGTATAATCATCAGGACTATTGCCCCGCTGGCACGCGCGTGCTATACTAAATTCACGGGGGGAACAAAGGAGGTGTTGCATGTCCACGTTAGACCAGGCCTCTAACACGG
>JADGQE010000381.1 GCA_017882055.1 Thermoflexales bacterium | reverse complement strand
GTGAAAGTTCCGGCTGCGCAAGTGTTTGCGTGAATTCGCTAATCGACGGCACACTCAAGATCGGCGGCTGAATGAAATCACCGAAGTCCATGCCCGGCAGTGGTTGCCTGAGCGATGTTTCTTCGGCCGAGTCGATCGGCGCAACTGGAGCAGAGGTAACGGGCGCTTCAAATGGCTCAGCGACTTCGGTTAAGCTTTCGAGCAAATTCGGCAGCGGCAAGTCGTCGGCATAGCGGCTGATGGACAGCGGTTCACTTGCCGGGCCGCTGATTTCGGCGGACGGCTCACTCGTCGCGGGGGCCTCAATGGTTGGCAAAGTAACCAGGTCCTGGGGTAGATTCGCCAACGGCAAAGTCTCAGTGAAATCGTTGAGCGCGGGAGCGATGGGCGGCCTGACATCTGCCATGGTCTCGAATGAAACGAGCGGTGAGTCAGTCAAGCGGCTCAGATTCGGCGTCAGATCATTCAGCGGCAAAGGCTCCACAACATGACTCATCAACGGCAGATCGACCGGGCCGCTGCGTTCGATCGGAGGCTGCGCAATCGACGCAGACGGTTCGCTTGTCGTCGGAGCAGGCACGTTTTGAATCGCCTTAAGCGGCGGCGCGATCGTCGTGAAATCGATCGACGGCGCACTGATCGGTTCGATCGGACTGCGCTCGATCAGCGGCTCGCTTGATCCGATCGACCGTGCGGCCGGCAGATCGAAATTCGTCATCTCGGGTGCGACGCCGATTAAGCCGGGCAGCTGATTCGGCAGGCTGCCCAGCGGCGGCAGGATATCTGTGAATTCATCGGGCGCGGGCAACTCGTCGGCAAACACGACATTTGCACCCTCGTTCAGCACCGCATCAAGGCTCGTGAAGCTGCTCAAGCTGGACAACGACGCAGTGAATTCAAGCACATCCGGCCACGGCGTCGATGTTTCGGGCTGGCCCGATACCAACGACAGTTGCTGGATGAATTCATCAGCGCCAGAGACGAGCAGCGCCATATCTAACCCGCCGCGATCACCCAGCATCGGCGGCGTGCTGAGATCGGACGCGCGATTCATCAGCTCCAGGCCGAGATCAGGCGATGCGTCGTCAATCATCGACGCGTCGTCAATCGCAGGCGCGTCCGATGAATCCGCCTCGCGTTGCACTGGCGTGCTCGACGGCGTAGATCGTTTTCGGCCGAAAGGCCATCTCAATCCGAATGGCACTTGTCTACCTCTGTTGGACGCTGATATACGCTGAGCTACGCTGATAAAACAACATCAGCGGAGACACATGCGGTGTAGTGTTCCCGTCTGCGTTCACACTTGCCCCCGCCTGCGCGCCGCCGCCGCTTGCCCATACCCGGTTTCCACTGGAAACCGGTGGGCCGCAGGCGTGCGGCGGGTATGGCGTGGCGGGTAGTGCCAGGGTCAGCGTCCTAAGTCTATTGGACTTCAAATCCGTGATGCGCCAATTCCAACGTCTCGATGCTGACAGCGGCATTGCCGGCACTGAAGGTCGGGCCGGCCCAGCGAACCGGATAAGCTTCCCGCAGATTCCAGCGGCGGATTTCCGTCTGATCCGGACTGTACTGCACGATCGACACGTCCTTCCGCTCGAATTTGCCCTGGATGACTTTCTGATACCATTCCCACAGCGCGTTCGAGTCAGTCACACCCCACTTGAGTGTGACGTTGGTGTACGACGTGCGTCCGGGCAGCTTGTGCTTGTGATCGTTCAGGCCGCCTTCCTCATACTCGAAGACATCGGTCTTTGCTTCGAGACCGCTGCAATCGGAGAAGCCGCCCTGATCGATGCCGTCGATCTCGACGCAGAAATGTGCAGCTAAATACGGGTCTTTGCGATCAGCGAGTGCCATAATCAGCCTCGTCGTTCATGAGTCGCGTCGTCTGGGAGTCGATGAGTCATCCGATCTGACCACGCGACCGCCAGACTAGCGGCTATCGATGCGCCGCATCAATGATGCGCCGCATCATTCAGCTTGCGATTGATGGCCGCCACCTGCTCTACCCAGCGGTGCCGCTCGAAATGATCCAGTTCGAGCAGAAACTCCGGCGGCCAGTGAAAGTGATACGCCAGATAGGCTACCTCCTCGTAGAGTTTATCTAAGGGGTAGCCCGCGATCCCCCCAGATGGCTGAAGTCCACCTCGAACTGGGCCTGGCACGACGGGCACTCCACCGGCACATGACTGGAGCCGTCTTCATTGATCTTGCGATAGAAGCGCTGCAAGTAAGCCAGATCACTGGAGAACAAGCCCTCGACGTGCCTGGGCGTCACGTCGCTGATCTGGCCCAGGCGCGTGATCACCCGCGACAGCAAAATGATCACCAGGTAGGCTTGATTGGATTTGACGCGCGGATCACGCAGCGGCGCGATCTCGTCGGCGGCCGTGGCCAACCGCATCACACCCGTCTTGTGCAGGTTGCCTTCCGAATCCACGTAGCCGCGCGGCAGCGTGAATTCGAATTCAGTCTTGAGGGCGTTCATAATAAACCTCGTAGTCTTCTCAAAAGAGCTCGCCTGAAACGTGTTGCGTGTTGCGTATTCCGTTGTCACGCACCACGTAACACACAACACGAATCGGGCAAAAGATCAGCGGACTACTTTCTACGCCACGCGTTCCATGCCTTCATGCGTGATCGTCAATTCTTCGATCGCGACTTCGCTGGAATCGGCTTTCACCGACGGGCCGCTTAACTTGCTCGGCCAGCCATCCTTGAAGTTCCAGCGGGCGATCTCTTTGTCGGCCTGATCGTACAGCACGATCGATCCGTTCTTGCGCGCCTCGGCGATCTTGCCCTGCTCGATCTGCTTACGCCAGGCCCAGAGCTCCATCACATCGGAGATGCCGCGCTTGAGTGTGATGTCCGACCATTTGAGCGCGCCAGGCTGCTTGCGATAGACTGTGGCGCCCTTGACTGATTCCTTGTATTCGACAACATCCGACGATGAGCCAAGGCCGCTGCATTCCTTGAACTGCGCCTGCGTGATACCGTCGATCTCAACGTGAAAGTGATAACTGACAAGTGGATCCGTTCGACCACCGGTTGCCATAGTTCCTCCTAAAGTGAGTGAAGTAGTTAGATAGTTAGATAGTTGGGTAGTTGAATAGTTAGGTGGTTGCCCATTATTTGTTCAACTGCAAGACTACCAAACTATTGCACTACGCAACAACTAAACTATCTCACGACGCGACTAAATTACTCTGATACGTTCCCGCCGCCGCTGTACTGGCTGATGCGGAAGATCACGAACTCTGCCGGCTTGACGGGCGCAATGCCGATCTCGACGATCAGCTGGCCCACGTCACGCGTCTCAGGCGGGTTATTCTCCGCGTCGCATTTGACGTAGAACGCCTCCTGCGGCGTCGCGCCGAACAGCGCGCCATCGCGCCACACGCGAGTCAGGAAAGCAGTGATCGTGCGCTTGACACGCTGCCACAGATCCAGATCATTCGGCTCGAACACCACCCACTGCGTGCCCAGTTGAATCGATTCCTCGACGAAGTTGAACAGGCGGCGGACATTGATGTAGCGCCACGCCGGATCGCTCGACAGTGTGCGCGCGCCCCACACCCGAATGCCGCGGCCGGGGAAGGCCCGAATGCAGTTGATGCCGACCGGGTTCAGGCTGTCCTGCTCGGACTTGGTAATGTCGATGCCCAGACCGACTGCGCCGCGCACGACTTCGTTGGCCGGAGCTTTGTGCACGCCGCGCTCGGTGTCACTGCGCGCCCAGATGCCGGACATATGGCCCGACGGCGGCACCATGATCATCGCGCCGTTCGCGCCCGGCGTCGGATCGGCCACTTGCAGCCACGGATAATACAACGCGGCATACTTCGAATCGTAATTGGTTTCTTTCATCCGCCAGTCTTTCACATCCTGCGCATTCAGCTCAGGCAGCGGATCGAGAATCGCCACGCG
>JADGQE010000380.1 GCA_017882055.1 Thermoflexales bacterium | reverse complement strand
TCGGCGCCGCGGCTCTCCGCTCAGCGAAGCTGGTCAAGAACGCGACCCTAAAGATTTACGCGGGCGCACCCCATGGCATCGCGTACACCCATCAAGACCGGCTCAACGCCGATCTGCTGACATTCCTTAAGTCCTGAGGTCGCTTTGCCGGCGCCGCTAAAGAGTCGTGTTGGGCGTCATAAAAAAAGGTGCCTCGTCTTTGAGGCCATCTAACTACGACGATGTTAAAGTCGTCCACTGGAGGAGTTACCATGAAAGGTTACATCCAAAACATCGAAGGCATTGCCGTCAAGAATGAAGATTTTCGTCAGGTGCTTTACACGGCTAAGAACTGCCAGCTGGTTGTCATGGCGTTGAAGCCCAGGGAAGAGATCGGGCTGGAAGTGCACAAGCTCGATCAGTTCTTTCGGGTGGAGGAAGGGACAGGCGAGGCCGTTCTCGATGGCGTTCACACGGCGATCAAAGCGGGCTTCGCCGTGATCGTCCCGGCCGGGACGAATCACAACATCATCAATACCGGCAGTGGTCCAATGAAGCTCTATACGATCTATTCGCCGCCGAATCATCGCGACGGTGTTATCCACCATACCCGAGCCGATGCGGAGAAGGACAACGAACACTTCGACGGTAAAACGACGGAATAGTGATCTGACTGAACGCTGGGGTGATTTGTGTGTTGACGAATGGGCGTGACCTTTTCAGATGATGACATCTGGGCCATCACTACGCTCGCACGAAAACTTCCCACACTGACACACACAGAATACCAGGCGTGGAGCAGTCAGACGCCTTCGATGAAGGAGAGGTAGCGTTCATGGATTTGCCGACATTCAGACGCATTCCGAGGCATGTGGCGTTCATACCTGATGGCAACCGCAGATGGGCACAAAACAAAGGTATGGGCAAGGAAGAGGGTTACGCTTACGGTCTGGCGCCCGGGTTCCAGCTCTATGACATTTGCATAGCTCTCAGAATCGAGGAGTTGACCGTCTACGGGTTCACAAGCGACAACACAAAGCGGCCTCCCAAACAGACTGCAGCGTTTCAGCAGGCGTGCGTGGATGCTGTAGAGGGACTTTCCAAATTGGACGCTTCGCTACTGGTAGTTGGAAATGACGACTCGCCTCTCTTCCCTCCTGAACTGAAACCCTATAGGACTCGGCAGGTACTCGACCACGGCACTCTAAAGGTCAATTTCCTGGTAAATTACGATTGGCACTGGGACCTGAACAAGGCCGCGATAAATGTGAGTGGCACTACGGGCAGCACGCGCAGGTCATTTATGGAGTGCATCGGTTCGTCGGAAGTCTCGAGAATTGACCTTGTGGTGAGGTGGGGAGGCCGCAGAAGGTTGAGCGGTCTGTTGCCCGTGCAAACAGTCTACGCAGATTTCTACATCATCGATGACCTCTGGCCGGATTTCAAGCCGGAACACTTTTTCAATGCATTGCGTTGGTATGAGTCGCAGGATGTCTCACTGGGAGGATAGTTTTGGTGTCTCGGGATTTGGGCACTATGGGGTTTTCTGTGGATGACGCGGGCCATCCCGTCGCTGCCGCTGAACCAAACTGTTCGGCGTCAGAAAACAAGGTGCCTCATCGCAGGGCGTGAATGCGCCTCTTGACAGTGACCGAAATACGTCATCAAGAGCGCGAAGCACATCGCCGACCGAGCAAAGAGCGATGACTATGAATCAGTACCGTGCGGTTTCCCAAGACCCGCTGGGAAAATGACCGAACCCTGAGTATAATGAGGTAAGCCCGATGTTTAACCGAATTCTTCTCCCCTTAGATCGCTCGGCGCTGGCCGAATGCGTGTTGCCGCATTCGATCGCCGTCGCGCGCGCGTTCGAATCCCAGGTCGCGCTCCTGCATGTGATGGATATGCCGCGCGAAGCGCGCTGGCGGAATGCGATCGATCCACTCAATTGGCAAATCCGCAAAACCGAAGCGAAAACATATTTGCACGAAGTGGATCAGCGCCTGCAAGCCGCCGGCTTGCCTACTGAAACGCACATCCTCGAAGGGTTTGCGGCTGAACAAATCAGCGGGTTTTCGGACACCCCCACGTCCCAATTGATCATCCTGAGCAGTCATGGGCAAAGCGGCTTGAGTAGCTGGAACGTGAGTGGTGTCGCGCTGAAGGTCATCCTGCGGGCCCGCACTTCGATCATGATCGTGCGCGCTTATCAGGAAATCCCGCCGGAGATGACCAGCCTGCGCTATCGCCGAATCCTGGTTCCCATAGACGGCTCGCAGCGTGCCGAGTGCGTCTTGCCTATGGCGATCACCCTCGCCCGTTTCCATGAGGCTCAAATCTTGCTGGTGCATGTTGTCAAGCGACCGGAAATGCCCCGGCGGACACCTCCCAGCCACGAGGATGTCGAGCTGGCTGATCGGCTCGTGGAGCACAATCAGGCCGAAGCGACCCAGTATCTGGATCAACTCCGGTCGCGGATCCCCGGAGACGTTGAAGCGCGCGTTATCGTCAGTAATCACATCGCCGCCACATTGCATGAGTTGGTTGAACAAGAGAGGATAGACCTGGTAGTCTTGAGCGCCCATGGTCATTCCGGTCTGACCCAATGGCCCTATGGTAGTGTGGTCATCAGTTTCATCACGTTTGGAACCACCCCGGTGTTGATTGTGCAGGACCTGCCGCAGGATGAGATTAAGCCAGTTCCAGCTGAAATTGCTACCAGGGAACATGAAAGACCATAGCCTATGGCCAAGCCAGCCTTTCCATTGCCTAATTATTTGCAAGACCAGGAAGAGCTGTTTCGCGCAGCGACGCGGCAGTTGCAGTCCAGGTCCAACCCCCAATCGCTCTCCGAAGCCGCCGAGTGGCTGCCCGATAATTTCTATCTGGTCCAACAAACCTGCCGACAAATCCGCGAGGATATGCCGGCCAGTTTCTATCGCCAATTGCCGCAACACAACGCCGGGCCGTTGCAGGGGTATCCGCGGGTTTATGGCATCGCGCAAAAGCTGATCGTGATGAGCAAGGCCCGGCTCGATCTGGCTCACATCACGCGCTTTGTGCAGCTCTATCAGATCCTCGCGCCACTGACCACGGGCGAATTGTGGGCACTGCCGGTGATGCTCCGCCTGGGGCTGGTCGAGTTTCTGGCGCAGAGCGTCAGCCGCATCACCAATTTGCCCCGGACAAGTTCGCTGCCCACGCTGACCATGCTGCCCGCCATCACCGGTGATGAGACGGTCGCCAACTGCATTACGAGTTTGCGCCTGCTGATCACCCAGGATTGGCAAGACTTTTTTGAAAGCGTCAGCCGCGTCGAACACACTCTGCGCGACGATCCAGCGCGCATCTATGCCGACATGGATCCGGAGACCCGCGACCGCTATCGCAAGGTGATCGAAAAGTTGGCGCGTGCTACCGGCCAGGACGAGCAGGCCGTCGCGCGCCAGGCGATTGATCTGGCTCAGGCCCATTCACAATCGGCCACATCGCGCGCCGCGCACGTCGGCTACTATCTGCTCGATGCAGGCCGTGCGCAGCTCGACGCGCGCGTGGGCTATCGTGTGCCTATGGGATCGCGCGTACGCCGCGAGGCATTGGATCATCCGACACCGGTGTATCTCGGCAGCATTGGGTTGATCACGTTCCTCGTTGTGGTTGGTGGTATCCTCTACGCGCGCGGGGCGGGCGCGAATGCCTGGCAAGAGCTGGCGGTCGGACTGCTGCTGCTCATCCCGGCGCTCACTGTGTCCGTCAATCTGATCAATTGGATCATTACACTGGTCATCCCACCGCGCGTTTTGCCCAAGATGGATTTTGAGGACAACATCCCGGCCGAGTACAAGACCCTGGTCGTCATCCCCTCGCTGTTGTCCAGTGCGGCCGAAGTAAAGTCGCTGCTCAAACAAGTGGAATTGCACTTTTTGCGAAGCCAGGGCCCGCATCTGTACTTT
>JADGQE010000379.1 GCA_017882055.1 Thermoflexales bacterium | reverse complement strand
CTTCAATTTGCTCGATCTTCAACTCCGCGGCGTCAAGCAGCCTGGCACAGTAGGCGGCCAACGCCTGCCCGCGCTCAAACAGCGCCATCGATTCTTCAAGCGGCAAATCGCCGCCCGCCAGCAACTTCACGTGCTCTTCGAGTTCTTTGAAAGCTTGCTCGAAAGTCAAGCCTTCGATCGGTTGGGGTTTAGGGGTCTTTTTAGGCATCTGCTATCCTTCGTTTCTTGCGCCGAATTCGCCGTCGCTGACTCGAATCGACAACTGATCATCCGGCTTGACTTGTCGAACATTGCGCACGACTTCGCCTGAGGAGGTGAGCCGCACGACGGCATAGCCGCGCGCCAATACGTTGAGTGGATTCAGCGCATGCAGCTGCGCCACCAGTCGATTGATCTTCTCACGCCGCAGGCTCAGATCATACTGCGTCGCCGCTTGCATTTTGAGCGTCACGTCATCCAGACGCTGCCGCGCATTCGATAACTTCACGCGGGGCGAAAGATGCTGCAAAGCACGTTCATTCGATTGCAAACGCAGCCGCGCTGTCTTGATCTGATCGGACATCAAGGCGGTCAGCGCACCAGCATAGCCGCGCACCACCGATCGATATTCGGCCTGATCGGGTGTGATCAATTCGGCGGCGGCGCTCGGCGTCGGCGCGCGGACATCGGCCACAAAGTCGGCGATGGTGAAGTCCACCTCGTGCCCCACGCCCGAAATCACCGGCACGGGCGATTCGACGATCGTGCGCGCCACCGTCTCGTCGTTGAACGCCCACAAGTCTTCGATCGATCCACCGCCACGCGCCACAATGATGGCATCCAGATCGGGTCGATAATACAACTTTCGCAAAGCCGCCACGATTTTGGGCGGAGCATCATCGCCCTGCACTGGCACCGGGGCAAGTACGACCTCCATCAGCGGCCAGCGGCGGCGCATGATATTGAGCATGTCTTGCAGCGCCGCACCCGTCGGCGAAGTGACAAGGCCGATCTTGTGAGCGACCGCCGGCAAAGGACGTTTGCGTTCGGCCTCGAATAGCCCTTCGGCTTGCAGCTTCGCTTTGAGCAGTTCGAACTGGCGGAAGAGATCGCCCGCACCGCCCGCCGACTGGATCGCATCAACATACAGCTGATATGCGCCCTGCGGCTCGTATACGCTGATTTTGCCATGCGCGAGGATAGCATCGCCTTCACGCAAGCGATTGATCGACGGCGTGACCGAAGTGCGCCACATCACACAGCGAATCGATGCGCCGCTGTCTTTGAGCGAGAAGTAGACATGCCCACTTGACGGCCGGCTGAGGTTGCTGATCTCGCCCTGCACCCATACCTCCTGCAAGCGATAATCCAGCTCGAACAGCTCACGAATGTAGCGCGTGAGATCGGTAACAGTGACAGCGCCGGCGGCGGCATCGGGCTGGGCGAAGAGGCTGTATTGCATGCAGAGATTGTAGTCGGAATGGCGAGGAGAAGCAAGTGATGCTAAGGCGTTAGCAACCAGCCAAACAGCAAACAGAGGCAATCGCCGAAGCAATCGCCTCTGTTTGAAATGACTTCACGCATCACTTGTTACTTCTCGCTCTTCTTCGTCTTGCGCCTCGCCCGCGCAATGATGAAATAAATAATCAGCACCGGCACGGCCAACGGCAGAATCACCACGCCGAGCCAGATCACCAGATCACCCAGCGTGCGCAGCATCTCTCCTAACGTATCGGCGGCGGCGTTGAGCGTTTTCTCTGGTTGCCAGTAAACGGGCGTTGGCGTCGGTGTGGCAGTTGGAGTCGCAGTCGGCGTAGGCGTGGGCCGCTGCGGTTCAAGGTTGACGGCGATCGTCGAGAATGCCGACCGGGCGTTGAGATAATTCATGCGGCCTTTCACTTGCTCGATCTGGCCCTCGATCTCCGTCAACTTGGCATTCACCGCCAACGCCTCATCGACCTTGGTGGCCTGCTTCAAGAAATCGCGGATGCGGGCGGCTGTGGCTTCGAGGTTGGTCAGCTGCGATTGCAGGTCAACGTACTCATCGCTCACATCCTGGCCGGAGGCCGTATCACTCAACACTTCCACCGCCAGCGCGCGGAGTTGGCGTTGAGCCGCCTCAAACTGATCGACCGGCACACCCATCGTAATCGACGCATATTTGAAAGTATCCTGCGTCCACGTCCTGGAGCTGACCACGTAGCCGCCGACACTGACGGCCACGTTCGTCACCTGATCGACCGCCCGATCGGTATCGACTACCATCAGGTTCATCTCGCCATTTTTGATGATCATGCGGGTATTACTGAATGGCGAGGCATTCACGCCACTCGCGCCGGCTTTATCGGCAACTGGTGCAGCAGCTGGTGCAGCGGGCGCTGAAGTGGCTCTGGGCGCGGCCGTCACTTCAACAGGTGCGGCCTGCTGCGCACCCGATGCCTCATGCTGTATCACCAGGGCCGCCGGCGTGGCCGCCGGCGAACAAGCCGCGGCGAACAAGGCAACAATCATCAACACGGCGACAACAACAAAAGACTTGTGAGCGTTCATGATCTCTTCTCCTTTTTGGGAATCTTTCGGGTTGGCAGAAAAAACCTTGCGAGGGTTGAATTTTAGGATGGTCGATCGACCTTAAAACCCTCGCAAGGATGTGCTGTTCCCGTTGAGGTCGGAAGACCTTTTCATCTTAGCACGAATGGCGTGGCAAAGTCCAATGACCTTTGCCACGCCCATCGACGTTCATTTGCCACTCGGCGTGATGGCCGTTTGGCTGCCAGGCTTTACGCGGCTGCGGCGGGTCCGCGCGATTAACCACAAGACTAATACCACCGGCACGCCCACGGGCGCGATGGCTATCGCCAACCAGATCGTCGTATCGGCCAAACCGCGCAACAACCCCGCCAATGCATTAGCGGCTGCATCGATCGTCTTGGAGGGTGTCCAACCAGGCGGCGTGGATGCCGGTCGCTGCGGTTCAAGGTTGACGGCGATCGTGGAGAAAGCCGATCGGTTTTGGAGATACTGCATGCGGCCCTTCACTTGCTCGATCTGGCCGTCCACTTCAGTCAATTTGGCATTCACCACCAACGCTTCATCGACCCTGGTGGCCTGCTGCAAGAATTCACGGATGCGGGCCGCTGTCGCTTCGAGGTTGGTCAAGCGCGATTGCAGATCGACATACTCCTCGCTCACGTCCTGACCGGATGAAGTATCGCTCAACACTTGCACCGCCAGCGCGCGGAGTTGGCGTTGAGCCGCTTCAAACTGATCGGACGGCACACCCAATGTCAGCGTGGCAGACTTAAACTCGACATCGCCCGATGTTTTAGAACTGATGACGTAGCCGCCGCTGTTGACGGCGATGCCAGTCGCCAGATCGATGGCCCGATTGGAGTCAGCCACCAATAAGCTGAGCTCGCCATTCTTGATAATCATGCGGCCTTGTTCGTGCGGCACAGCGTTTTGAAAATTGATTGGCAGAGTATCCCCGGTTGACGCATCGGTCGAACTGGCCGGTGCCGTTTTGAGTGGAGCTGCCGGCGCGGGCGTAGGGGTCGCCGCAGACGCGCAGGCTGAGGCAAACAAACCAACAATCATGAATAGCGTAATAACGATACAAGACTTGCGGGCGTTCATTCTTCTTCTCCTTGTTTTTGTTTAGAGGCCAAAGGCTGGAAGTTGGATATTGGACAGCGGGCGACATTTCATTGATTACTTACTTCTTGTTTCCTGCCTCTTGTTCCTCTATGCTATAATCTGCACGTTCTATCAAAAGGACGCAGATCACCGTGAGCATGTTCCGTTTTCACAAAATCTCTTTCGGCCGGCTCCTGGCGGGCCTCCTCCTCGCCGCGACACTCGCAGCTTGCGATACCGCCGCAGCCACCCCGACGCCGATCGCGCCGACACCGACTCCCCCGGCCAACATCCCGCTCTCGATCTCGCCCGCGCCCA
>JADGQE010000378.1 GCA_017882055.1 Thermoflexales bacterium | reverse complement strand
CGTGTCATTCCGAGCGGAGCGAGGAATCTCTACCATTGTCGTAGAGACCCCTCGCTATGCTCGGGGTGACACCGTAAATCAACTCGGAAACCGCTCTAGTGCTGCACATCTGGTCGTCTAATATGCCCGGATCATCGCACGGCAGTGGGCAGAGTCAAATTCGCCTGCTGCTCATTCAGGCAAAGACAGTCTCGCTGCGCATCACTTGTGCGATCTTGCCCGCCACACCGACGTATCCCCATACGTCGCAACCCGCGGACTTTATGCCCGCTTCGTTCCTTCAATCGCCGTGCGAATATTCACTTCGGGCGTCGGGATCATCATCACGCAGCCGGTGCCGATGATGTAACGTCGTCCGCCGGTCTGCTCGATGGCATCGGACACTTCGTACTGCACCGCCTCAGGCCGTCCGCGCAGCATCACCATATCGCGCGACAGCCCGCCGCAGGCTGCGCCTTTAATGCGCGTCAAACCATCCTTCAATGACGGTTTCGTTTCACGATCATGCCAGTTCCACACCTGCACCGGATAATCGGCCACACGATCGAAGTAAATGTGATCACCATGAATGTGCAGCACGTTCAACCACTGTTTGGTTTGATCTAGCGCCTCAAGTACACGCAGATCATATTCGCGCCCGAACGCTCGATATTCTTCCTCGCTAAGCAGACTGGCCGTCGCATGTTGCTGGGCATAGAAAATGCCCGCTGCGCCTGTCGCTGCAATCCCTTTGACAAACGCGATCGTCGCGGCAGTGATGAGGTCGAGGCCCGCTTTGAAATCAGCCGGGTGTTGACGCAGATCCGTCATCAACCGATCGCCCGCCAGATTCTTGGCCTGCGCCATCGGACTGAAGACCGTCTGAATCACGGGCGTATCCGGCAATTGCTGAACGATCAGATCGAGGCAGTGCAGTTGTTCACCGAGTGCGCCCGAACGTGCATCGAGCGGCTTCAGTCCGCGCCAATCGCTGGCCCGCTCGATGGGGCGATGCATATACTGGCGGGTGCCTTCGATGTTGCCCAGCCAGGTATCCTGCACACCCCAATCGGCCAGCTGAAAACTGCTTCCAGGCGTCACTTTGACAAAATCGAAATCCCAGCGCTTTTGAAACGCCACGGTGGCCGCGGCCAGACTATCCGGAGATTGATCGTCGCCTGGAAAATGCCGCCACAACGCAATTGGAATTCGATCGGTGGCCTGCCCCGCAATCGCTGCTTCCAAACGTTCACGTTTGTTCATTTGCCCTTCACCTCAATTTGAGATAGATCCAGCGTATCCAAAGTCGTGTCATCTTCGGCCATCACCTGCACACGCACGGTATATCCATCCGGCGGAAAATTCGGTGGCAGCCACAGCGCATCTTGATCGCGCACGATTTCACTCTTTGTCCATTCGGCCATCGGATAAAGATTCGACTCAGCCGCCTGGGCCACCCGCCCGGCCCGATCGATCAGCTCGACTCTTGCGTGCTGATCGGGCAATCGATCGGCATCCGATCGCCAGAACAGCGTCAACCGTGCGAAGTTAGGCGCAACCAACTGCGTCGATTCGATCGACCAGCCAAGCAAGTGCGCCCCATTATAATCCCGATCGATCACGCCTTGCATATTGAGTAATGCGATCGTCGGCGCAGCCGCGGGTCGCGTGACATGCACCAACGTGTTCAACGTCACGCTGTCGCCGACGATTTGACCGGCAGCATCAAACACCGGCGCGCGTTGGCCGTTGTCGAGCGTGTACAGTCCGATCGATATTCGGTAATCACCCGGCGGCGTGCCCGGCAGCACCCGCAGCAAATGATCGTCCCACACATATTTATCCAGCGGCCAACGCGTCGTTGGAAAGTCGCCGGGATTCAGTTTGTCCGACTGCCCCCACAACACGGTATCGGGCCGGGTGAGATGGGCAAAGACTTGATAGTTGACGGGCACCGGCGCAGTCGCTCGCCAGTACAACGTCAACGGCAGAGCCTGGCCCGCTTCAACGTTGAGCGATGGCAGATCGTAGCCCAGCAAATCGATGTGGCCGCCGAGGTGCGCTGCTTGCGTGTATTGTGCGCCCGATACTTGTCCGGCCGGCGAAGTGTAACGGAAGCAGCTGTCGCAACGATCGACCACGATCAGCCTGGTTGCAAAAAAAATGATCGAGACAGCGAGAAGGAGAGAAGGAGAGAAAGAGGGAATGAGAGAAAAAGCCGCAGCACCAGTCGGCTGCTTGATAACTACCAAAACAATCAGGCCAAACAATGCCGCCAGTGAAATGAGTGTGCCAACTATCTGTGGTGTAGTAAGCTGCAACGCTGCTTCAATTACATGCGAACCGGCGGGCACGCTAAATGCAATGAAGCCGGATTGATCTGCCGTCTGGATGGGCACTTCACGGCCATCGATACTGACGTGCCAGCCCGGAAAGTAGAAGGTCAGCAGCCGCGCCTCAAAATCGATCGGCGTCTCAACTTGAAAACGATCGGTGCTGGCGGAATGCTGTTCAACTTGAACGCTCGCGCCACGCGAAGCAGGCAGCGTCGAGTAATCGAACTTATCGATTTGACCCGAAGCATACGAATCCAACAGCGACTTCGGCGGCTGCGGAAACTGTCCGACCTGCACCGGTTGAAAGTCGCCGGTCGAAGTTGTGCCTAGCGCCACGCCGCTTAACTCAAAATCGATCATGCCGCGCGGCGAGGTATCGCCGAAATATGAATCCCACAGCGGTGAATACATCGTGGGCAAGGCGGCGATGAGCAAGGCAGAGAAAGTGACTATCAAAAACGCATTGCGTAATGCGTAGTGCGTAATGGGTGGCTCTTGCCCTTCATCCTTCCGCCTTCCGCCTTCATCCTTCACCACCGCCCCCACCCCCATCGCCAATGCAAATGACGCTGGGCCGAGGAACCGCCACGGAAACTGAATATAGGCCGAGGCCGGGATTGCGTTCCACAAAAACTCAGAAGCGGGCAGAACGAGAAAGACTAGCAGCAAGGTGCTGATTGCAAAGAATAACGTGACTTTGCCTGACGCAGTTTTGTGCCGGAGAATACCGAGCACGAGTGCCGGAATGAATAACAGCCATTGGATCAAGCCGAGGTTATAAACAAACTTCGGCGTCGTCGCACCAAAATCGAGCGCCGGTGATGGCGATAGCAGCATCGACAGTGGAATGAAATGGTTGTGGTAGTCAAAGTGCCCCGGCCCAGCCACGTCGAGGCGGATGGCGCTGCGTTCCACGAAAAACGGCAGCCAGAAAATCGCAGTTAAGCCCACCACAAGGGCGATAGCCACGACGTCCGATCGCCAGCGCCGCGGTCCGTCGATAAACAGACCGCGCCACACTAGATAGATCACCAGCATCCCTGCACCGATCAAGGCAATGAGATTGTGACTAAAGATCAACGCAGCCAGCACAAGTGCGCGCAATGCCTGACGGCGATTCAGCATCGTGGCAGGCTGATCAAAAACGTAGAATAGCCACGGCAGCAGACTCAGCGCAAAAAATTCGGCCAGGTCGCCGCGCATCAACGGATCGATGAACAGGAAATACGGCGACAAAACAAACGCGGCCGAAGCGAGCACGCCCGCCGTTGATCCAAAATGACGCCGCGCCAGGCCATACATCCCCAGCGCTGCCAGCAAATAGGCCGTGAGAATAACGCCCTTCACACCGGCCACAATCCCGACCGGGATCGCGAACAAATTCGCCAGCGCGTAAGTCAGCGGCGCGTAGTAATTGAAAATCGGATAACCGTAACCATAGTAGAAGTCCGGCGCCCAGCGTGGATACAATACGCCGTCACGCAGCATCTCGCCATATTCGGCGGCGCGGAAGACGTGCAGTTCCAGATCGGTGTGGCGCGGCAGGCCCGATCGGGTGAGGAATGGCAGCGCGGCGATCACGGCGATCAGGATCACCGTGATCAAATTCACATCGAGTCGG
>JADGQE010000377.1 GCA_017882055.1 Thermoflexales bacterium | reverse complement strand
ATGGCAATGCCCCACGGCAAGCTGGTCGGCGGACCGTAGAGTTCCTGGTTGACGAAGTTGCCCCAACGGCCAATCGCTTGACCGATCAACAACGCCGGTGCTGCGATGTCGAGATAGCGGGCCAGTAGCAGTTTGTTGCGCCACGTGTAAATCAACACGACAAGCCCCCCGGCCAGAATCGCACCAAAAATGCCCAAACCGCCGTTCCAGATCAGTAGTGCATCGATCGGGTGATTGCGATACCACGGCCAGCCGCACGACTGGACTGTTTCCGTACAGCCCGCGGGCGTCGAGAAGACATGATATAGTCGTGCACCGATAATGCCCGCAATAGCAACCCACACCAGCGCGTCCCAAATTCGATCGGGGTTCTCACCGCGACGGCGTGCTTCGCGTGACGCCACAAATCCACCGACGACGATCCCCAGCACAATGATCATGCCGTAAAAGCGAATCGGCAGCGGGCCGATGCAGATGCCAGGCTGAAGTCCAAGATCGCATGACATACCTATTCTTCTCCAATTCATCTACCCGCGCGAGCAGTCATCATATCCAATCAGACGTTGATGGTCTTATCGCGGAGTTATGGATTATAATCCTGCGCTGTGCCTGCTTTCGATATTCGACCGGAGCGATCATGCTCTGCTCGAAAGCAAGCGCGGTCCGCCATCACGGTTTGGACCACAATTTGTTCAATATGGATTCACTGCAATTTCCAATGCTCATGACGGGTTTCGAGGCCGGCATGACGGGCTACGCCATCTATGGCTCCGCTGACCACATGGTCTATTTCGGCGGGCATCCTGAAATCTGTAGAGATGGTAGCGGGACTAACCACGCCCCTCATTGCTCTGATTATTGGCTACGAGATGCGATTGCAGCGCAGTGACCTCGTGGGGCTACTCAAGACGATAGGTTTGCGGCTGCTCTTCTGGCTGCCCATCGGATTGTTGATCGCGGTGTTGTTGATTGATCAGCTGCTGCAGTTGGATCGCGGGTTTCAAGCCGCCGCGTTGACGATGATCATCCTACCGCCGCCGTTTGTTATTCCGCTATTTATCCGCGAAGCGGACCGGCATGATCAGACGTATGTTGTCAATACTTTGTCACTTGCAACACTGGTTACACTCTTCGCCTTTGCCGTCGTGACCGTTGTCTATCCACCTTAAAAGCTAGGCATGTATGTAAGTGTTGGCTGGTTGGCCGAGATCATTTGGAATGTTACTGGCGGGGTTGTCAGTGACTCAGTGGTGTTAGCTGTATCTGCTTTGCAAGTCCGTAGGCGGTCGGGAGATCGCTATCGCTTTCGACGAGCACCCGCCCGATAACGAGCACTGAGTTGTTCGGCGAGGATATCTGTTTCATGCCCTGCGGCACCGCGCCCTGCCAGCCCGGACCGATAATGAGATGATTTCCTGCCTGCGTGCCCGTGGTGCGTTTGCCGACATAGGCGAAGTCAGTGCCGTCCGACGGATCAGTGAACTGCACGCTGTAGTAACGGCCCGCCATGTCCGGCACGTGCAGGACTTGCGGTCCTTTTGAGAGATCGAGGACGCCGAAGGTATAGAGCGTGTCGCGGTTAGTGCCATAACTCAACAATTTTGAGCTTCGGGGCGGCAGCGATGCGAAAGGATCTGCGAAGAGCGCTTGGGGCTGCGTATAGAGCGTATTGACCGGGATGGGACCCTCGTCTAACCCTTGAACGAGGATAGCTCTCATATACGCGCGCAAGACGATGCGCGGCCAAAAGTAGATGAACAGGAACGTGCCGAGCCCCCATGCGATGGCTGCCACCACGGCGAACGTAATGAGAACGCTCCCTCCCGCAGAGAACCGCCTGTAGACGACCCATGCGAGAACCGCCAGTATGGCGAATGTAAGGGGGTATGCGTATTTCAGAATAAGCCTGTTCATATCATTGCACTTTAGTGACCGGCGGCACGTGGTACGAACCGTCGAGAATGGCCGCGCCGGGCACATACACGCGCAACCAGAGTATGAATTTGCCTGTGGGCGCCGGTAGCCAGTTGGATTCATGGCCCGAGGGAGCGGTGTTCTGGAGGTAAATGTCGGTCGAGCCGTCGGAGTTTTGCGCGAGGCCGGAGCGGTCGCTGACGATGTACCGGTTGATCGGATTCGCCACAAAGTCATTTTTCGCATCACTCATAGTCAGCGACCAGAATGCATCGTTGGGCGGAAGACCACCCGGCGGGAAGTGCATGATGTAGTTGCCCGCGCCATCTACGCTCGTCGTCCAATACATCGCCTCTTGCGGTACGTTTACGGGGCCGGGAAATATTTGGTAGCACGCTGCTCGCAGCAACATGCCGTTGCCTGGCACGCCGCATCCGTACATGGTGAACCAGCCGTTGATCTTCTTGACTTTGGTACGTCCGAGAATTTGGGCCGTGATGAAAGCCAACACGCCGCCGACGATAATCCCTTGCACGACGCCAGAGAAGACGCTAGAGAATGAGAGCGTTGCGAGGATATTTGCCATACGCTAATTATACGCTTTATTGGATTGAACCGCTGAGTGGCGTGAGTTGTATTTGCTTTGCCAAACCGTATGCGGTCGAGAGATCGTTATCGTTCTCCACGAGCACGCGGCCGATAACGAGCACGCTGTTATCCGGCGAGGATATTTGCTGCATGCCCTGCGGTATGGTTCCTTTCCAGCCCGGACCGGTGTAGAGCGATAGCGCTTGTAGGCCTGCGTCAGTGCCCGTTGCAAATCGGGATAGTGTCCGATGTAGGTACGCAGCATGAACAGGGCAACGGCCGGAATTGACAACGCATCCACGCCGTCAGCCGCGAACGCCGTCGCATAGATCTCGTTGACCAAATCGAAAAAGACAGGCGAGAAGTGTGGAATCTCGGCCTGGAGATGGCGTTGGAAGTAGCGCGCATGGGCCTGCAGCAACACGATGTCACTCGGTTGTGCGCTCAGATGACCACGCAGCGCAGGTGGCGAAGCGGGAGGCGATGGTGAAGTAAGGATTGTTTACCCCCTCGCCGCCAGAGGCATGCAGCGTCTTCGACCTGGCCTCCCCCAACATCCCGCCTGGCGCGCCACCCAGCCTGCGGCTGGGGTATGGTGAGAGCGGCGCGCAGCAAAGCCGAAGGAGGGGGAGGCACACGCTCGATTCCACCTCGAATGTTAATCTGGCGGGGGGCTGGCCTTCATTCCACCTTTGCATCGTGTCGATGCTATAATGCTCAAATCATGAGAACGATTAACGAAGCGAAGACTCGTTATCTGATGATCGATCCGGCTTTGACGAAAGCGGGCTGGAATCTTGGCAATCGCTCGCAGGTTCGTTTCGAGATTCCGGTGGATGGCGAAGACGCCGAGCCATGGAACGGCGTGACGGATTACGCCCTCTATTTGCCCAACGGCGAAATCATTGCGGTGGTCGAAGCGAAGCGCCAGACACACGATCCCCGTCTGGCGCAGCAACAAGCCGAACATTACGTGACCGAGATTGCGAAACATCAGAGCTTTAAGCCCTTCGCTTTCTTGACGAATGGCATTGATGTTTACTTCTGGGATACCGGTTACACGGCGAAGCGTTTAGTGGCGGGCTTCTTTTCGCCTGACGATCTCAACCGCCTCTTGCATATTCGCCAATACAAAACTCCGCTTAGCGAAGCGCCCATCAATACCAACATCACGGATCGCAGTTACCAGCACGAAGCGATTCGGCGCATCTCGGAAACCTTCGATCAAGGCAAACGCAAGGCGCTGCTGATCATGGCGACCGGGACAGGCAAGACGCGCACCGTGGTGTCGTTGGCCGATCTATTTTTGCGCACGAATCAAGCGCAAAAAGTTTTGTTCGTGGCGGATCGCGATGCGTTGGTCGAGCAAGCGTTGACGGATGGCTTTAAGGCATTTTTGCCCGATGAACCTCGCGACCGTATCTATTCCAAGAAGATCGACAAAAACAAACGGCTGTATGTCGTCACACTGCAAA